>CAYQXT010000047.1:0-14381 GCA_964421365.1 uncultured Bacteroidaceae bacterium | reverse complement strand
CCAAGGATTTGAAGCTTTTACGGCGGCAAAAATGCATGGCTTAGATGCCAAATTATTGTATTTCCCGGATGAAAGTCACTGGGTATTGCAGCCCCAAAACGGAATTCTCTGGCAGCGAGAATTCTTTAGCTGGTTAGACAAATACTTGAAAAAATAAACCCCTAAATTCATACGATGATTTTAAGTCATCGTATGAATTTTAAGATAAAGTATTTTTCCCAAAAAAATCGTATCTTTAAAAAGAACTTTAAAAATAAAAAATGCCAGACGGAAAAATACTAAGTACCTTTAAATGCAACTCTTGCGGAGGAAACATAGAAATTCAAAATCCTCGCACAAAGTTTGTAACATGCCCTTACTGCGGGTCAACTACCGATATATCAGGTGTTTTAAAAGACATAAAAAAAGGAAATCCAGAAGCAAACAGACCAATCACCTTTCTAAAACTCGGCATGATAGGCTATTTTGAAAATATAGCTTACAAAATTATTGGCCGAATACGCTGGATAAATAACTATCGCGAATATGACCCTTCGGAGAATAGATACAAGACCGAAAAATGGACATTTGACGAATGGACATTATTAAGCCAAGAAGGAAGATACAAAACACTTATAGAAGATAGCGAAGGCTTTTATGAATCGGAAACAATCATTCCCCTATATCCAAATTTTGATACAAACAACCAGATAGCCGATTTTTTTAGTAAAACACCACGTAGAGTACAAGAATTTGGAAATTCTACAATTAGCTATTTCGAGGGAGAAAGCAGCTATTTAATCCGTATAGGAGATTCCTCCGAATTTGTTCTATATAGCTATCAGAATAAAAATTATAGTGTAGAATGGCGTTTAAAAAACAACGAAATATTTGAAATCGAATTTTTTGAGGAAAAATCTATCAACCCAAAAAAATTAGCCAAGAAATTTAAGTCAGATCCCCAGATACTTAATTTCCAGAAAAAACATCTTCGATCCAAAAGACAAAAACTCGGATTACGCCTATTTTTTATTCTATTAGGCTTAACCGATATTTTCGCAGCTATATTCTATATGGGAAATTTCTGGGCACCAACAACATATGAATACACAGAAATAGCCTTTTCTAAATTAAAATTTTCAAGCACCGACAGTACTACTTATACCGCAGATTATACTGTCCCAAAAAAAATATATATTAATCATTTGATTTCTACCTTAAAACTTGGTGCACAAAATTACTACTGGTTAGAAAAAGCCGAAATAACAATCTATTGGTATGTTTTTAACAGCCAAAATGACACTTTAGCCATTTTTAGATCCGATTTTTACAAAAAAAATATTTATAAGAACAAGAAAAAAATAAAATATGCACAGAAATTCTATTTTAATAAAGACTTTTCAGTTAATGAAATAGATGATAGCTTACATCTCAAACTAAAATTTATTACAAAAGCCCCCAGCTTGCCTAATATAAAAAAAACAAGAATAAAATATTTTATCGGAACCAAAGCAACTACATACCAAAATAGCTATGCTATGATGATAATTGGATTTATAATTATGATTTTTGGATTTAAAATAAAACCACAATGAATACAAGAATGTTAAGCTATATAGTAGCCGTTTTAATAATTTCTATTTTCGGATTCTTGCAAATGAAACCCGTAAAAAGCTATTATGTACCTTTAAAAAATTACCGCGATACCACCCAAAAGCAAATCGTTTACACAAGTGTTCGGCAAGGAGGGAGTAGTACATACCACCGCTCAACAAGCAGCAGTTCGAGCTATTCGAGTAGTTCCTCAAGTTCGCGTTCCTATTCAGGCGGTTCGTATTCGTATGGGAAATAAGAGTTCATACCTTAAAATCTAAAAATTCTATCTCTTTTGTAGCTTATGCCATTTCTATAATTATTTTTTCATAGATATTGGGTAATTCCAAATTTTGTCCTATCTTTATACAAGAAAATAATTTAAAAATTGAACAATTATGAACTTAATGAATCTTTTTTTCGCATTAACAGCCAATTTTTCGCAAGGAATTGTCTCTACCTTAGCTTATGCCATTTTAGGCATTGTAGTCGCAGTAGTCAGTTATTTTATTGTTGATATGATTATCCCTGGAAAAATGGGAAAACAAATTGGCGAAGACCAAAATGTTGCGATTGCCATAGTTGCAGGAGCTACAATTCTTGGTATCTGTATTATTATTGCGGCCTCTATTGTTGGATAATCAGATTAATGATTGGAAATCATCGTATAAAGTTAATTCTATCAACACTTTATACACATTAATCATACATAAAAAAAATCCTAATTAAAAATTCGTAATTAATATGAAGACATATACCTGTCCATCTTGTGGAGCACCTCTAGCACTGAAATATCGTTTTTCTAAAATGGTGGTTTGCGAATCATGCAAACAAAGCTCCTTCCTGGTAAACGGCGAATTTCAGGTTCAGGGTGACAAAACCGAGTTGGCCGATTATGGCTCTAAATTTGCCGTAGCTGCCACAGGAACAATAAAAAACAGAGCTTTTTCAATCTTTGGGCGTATTCGATTTGAATACGAAGGCGGTTTTTGGGATGAATGGTTGGTACAATTTGATGATAAACCAGAAATCGAATTTTGGTTTCACGAAGACGAAGGCGATATTGTTCTGTATGAGAAAAAAACAGAGCAAGAACAAATGCCCAATTTTTCAGAAACAAAAGTAGGCAAATATTATCAATTTGCAGGGCATAAACTATTTACAACAGAAAAACACAAAGCATGGATTCTAGGAGGAGAAGGAGAACTGCCTTTTAGGGCATTAGCCAAGCAAAAGGCCGATTTCATAGATGGAATAATTTATGGCGAAAGCAAAGTCTTTAGTTTTGAATTTTTACCCGAAGAAACCCTTCTTTACACAGGATCTCTGTTAGATTGGAAAGATATTGAGATAAAATTACCCGAGAATCCATATAAACAGATTGTTTAGCTTACAAAACAACCAATATGCTTAAAACCATAAAGTTAAATACTATAAAATGGAATACTTGCGCAGACAGATTAGAAATTAAAAATTTATATACCCAATATGTAAATCGAGCACTTAGAGATCGCGTAGTAATTCCTACTCGTCTTCGTACTTCTATTCAGGAGCTTTGTATTCGTATGGAAAACAAACAATTGATTATCTCTTTTAAAATAAAATTAAGGTTCTTGCACAAAGAAAACCTGTTCCGGTAGCGATAATTTACATAAAAAAAACAAATATGCTTGTAGATAAAAAATTAAAAACCATAAAATGTAGTTCCTGCGGTGCCGAATTAGAAATAAAAAATCCGCGAACAAAGTATATCTCCTGCCAATATTGTGGAACAACCACCGACCTAAGCGGTTTAACAAAAGACATAAAAAAAGGCAATCCAGATAGTTTTAAACCCCTATCTTTTTTAAAATTAGGAATGATTGGAAAATTTAATGGCATTGCTTATCAGATAGTTGGTCGTACCTGTTGGTACAACGATTATAAAGAATATGACTATGAAGACAGTCGTTTTTACAACGAAAAATGGAGTTTTGATGAATGGCTACTATTAAGCGATGAAGGAACTTATATGACTCTTATCGAAGATAAGGAAGGCTATGCTATTACCAAAACCATAACACCCACTTATCCAAATTTAGGAAATGACTACTATATTAAGAATTTCTATACCGAAAAAAGCCTATTAATGGCAGAGTATGGAAAATCAATCATACAATATTTTGAAGGAGAAAGTACCTATCTAATAGAAATAGGGAGCTACTCAGAATTTTCCCTATACAATGTTGGAAAAACAGCCTATATGGCTGAATGGCGAAAAAAGAATGGTGAAATATTTGAAATAGAGTTCTTTGCAGAAAATCCAATTGCCAAATCAGAACTTTTGGAAGCCTTTAAACAAAACGAAGAAGTAAAAGAAGTTTTTGAAAAAAGCAAAAAAGAAAAAAAAGAAGTTGCCTTACGTAAAAAAGTATTTTTATTTTTTGGAGTAATAAATTTGATTATTGCAGCCATATTTGGTTTAAAATCAAGCTCTTTTCACACTATTTTATTTCGTAGCGTAACTATAAACCAAAATAACTGGTCAGTTTTAAACGATACCATGCTTTATACCACCGGCGAATTCGACACCGTACTAAGCATAAAACCCAAAGCCAATACCATAAGCTACTTTACTTCCTGCGAGTTTCCTAAAGATAGTGTTGAGATTATCTCCTATCTCTATTTACTCGATGAGAATAACGACACCTTATCTCAATTTATTAATTATTTTTATTCTTACCACAAGTCTTCCTCTACGGCAAGCAAAACACAAGCTACTGTATCACTTCTTCCGCCCAAAGACGGACAAGAATTTAAGCTAGCTATACGTTACGAAATGCCGCGCCCTTGTCTCAAGCGTTCGGGAGGAACAAGTGTGAGTTATCTTTTTCAAGATGAAGGGAAAAATTATCAAACCACTTTTGCCTTTTTACTCGGTGCATTTTTCCTTTTTATCGGTTTTAAAGTCAAATAATCAGTTACATATAAATATACTCTAAAATGAATTCAAAAATTATCACACTAATAATTGGATTAAGCCTAATTTCTGCCTTTGCATGGGCCAGTCTTAAACCCAATTCCGACACAAAAAATACCATGATAGGTTATCATGCTGTACCTTCGTTTAGCAAAACTTTTTACTCTACAAGCAGCAGTTCGAGTAGCTCGGGATATTCCAGCTCTCGCTCCTACTCGGGAGGTTCGTATTCTTACGGAAAATAAATCTTTAGATTACTACAAAGATAAAAAAACAAATAAAGATAAGTTACTGAAATACAAATTAAGAAAATAGAGAAATATGCTTAAACTTAAGCAACTCACCCTATTTTTTTGAAAAAAAGACTATTTTTAATAACAGAATAATCATAAAATTATAAAATTTTATAGTATGAAAAAACTAAGCATATTACTTTTATTATTCTTTCTATCCTTTCAGATAAAAGCACAGGAAGAATCACAAACCGAAAAAAAAGGCTTTCTCATTGTTTCGGCAGGTAAAAACTACGAAGCAATGAAAAAAATAGCCTCACAAGTAGCTACAAAACTCGATTTTAAGCTTGATTTGAGAGACTTAGAATACAATAAGACCGAAGGACTCAGTTTTCCTAAAGATACTTGCGAAGCACATGGTTTTGAATTTCCATTCTACCTCCCACGAGGTAGATGGGACGATGGAAATTATGTATCCATAGAATATACCAATGCTTACGAAGGATTTACCCCAAAACTATATATCCTTATAGTAGCAAGCTATTCTAAAAACAGCCCTAAACTAAAAGAAACATTGAAAACGGTTAAAAAACAATACAAATATGCCTATATTAAGTATGCCGATATATATCAGGGCTGTATTCACTAAAAAAACGACAATTTTAATAATCTTAAATCCTCTTTGTCTATGAGATAAAGTCTCCGAATAAAAAAATATGAACGAACAAAAAAAACTTTTATATCCGGTGCTCTTGTTATCGGTTTTAATTATTGCAACTTGTGGAATTTTATACGAATTATTACTCAGCAGTATATCCTCCTATTTCTTGGGAAACAGTATTTTACAATTTTCTTTAACCATTGGTATATTTATGTTCTTTATGGGCATAGGCTCCTACCTATCTAAATTTGTACATAATAATCTCTTTAGCTTTTTTGTAGATATAGAAATTATTCTCGGTTTAGTAGGTGGCATTTCAGCCCTTTCGCTCTATTTTGCATACGCCTTCACAAGCTATTATTATCTATACAATTTTTTGTTTATAAGTATATTAGGAGCATTAATTGGAGTAGAAATTCCAATTGTAGTTCGTATTATCAACCAATATTCTAGCCTAAAAGAAACCATGGCACGCGTTCTTTCTTTCGATTATGTGGGCGCTTTGCTTGCTTCGCTCGTTTTTCCGCTCGTATTGCTGCCCTGGCTTGGTATTTTTAAAACGGCTATTCTTATTGGTAGCCTGAACCTTTTTGTGGCATTTGTAAATGCACTTATATTCAAAAAAATTATCAATAAACATAAGCTAAAAGCAGCCCTTAGCTTATTGCTTATTACGGGTTTCTTTTTTGCCTATTATTATTCGGACCTTTACACACACCCCTTAGAACAAAAGGTTTTTCAGGATAAAATTATTTTCAGAAAAACCACCCCTTATCAGGATTTGGTGGTAACACGTTGGAATAACGATTATCGGCTATTCATAAATGGTAGTATTCAATTTTCGAGTAGCGATGAATATCGCTATCACGAAAGTTTAGTACATATTCCTATGGCCCTTGCCGGATCACACGAAAAAATCCTAGTTCTTGGGGGAGGAGATGGGCTTGCCACTCGCGAAATTTTAAAATATCCAGACGTGAAAACTATTGATTTAGTAGATTTAGACCCAGAAATGACCAATCTAGGAAAGAACAACAAAATATTTAAAAAGCTGAACAACAACTCATTAAACAATCCTAAAGTACGTATTCACAATCAGGATGCTTTTAATTTTATAAAAAAATCTTCTGCTATCTATTCAGTAATTATCATAGACCTTCCCGACCCCAACAATACCGGTTTAGGAAAATTATACAGCTACGAATTTTACGAAATGCTGAAAACTCGTATGGCCAAAGACGGACTACTTATAACCCAATCCACCTCTCCTTATTTTGCCAGAAAAGCTTACTAGTGTATTTATCATACCCTTGAAAAAGTTTTTGAACATCCTCTGGCTTTTCATACCAATGTGCCTAGCTTTGGAATGTGGGGATTTGTGATGGCAGGAGAAGGGATTGATTACTTACAAAATGACACTAGCCGAAATATAAATAAACGAATAATTTCTCACTTATCAAAATACCAAATTCTTAAACACACACGTTTCTTAAACAAAGATTTAATTCCTCAGCTTTTTATCTTTCCCAAAGATATGCAAAAAGAGCCAACAGAAATAAATCATTTAAGTAATCAAAAATTAGTAGATTATTACCTTAAAAGCGCCGATAATTGGCGATAATTGGTGATAATTTTAAAATCTTAATGAGAAATATTTTTTTCTTAGTTTTAACTTAAACAATTATGAACAAAGAGATTAAAGAAACAAATAATCGCATTAAAATAGCTGAACTATATACCAATTCGCAAAATTTAAGTTACTCGCTAATAAAAGGACAAATAACCCGTTTGCAGGCAAAAATTATTAAGCAACAGGAATTTGAAACTCCTTTAGGAAACTCAGAAATTGCCATTATCGGTGCTTCACATTATCTACGTATAGGCAATATATTCACCGAACTATTAACCTGCCTACCCGAAAATATTCCTACAGAAAGAATGTGGTTGTACAAACATCACTTTAGTTCTTTTCAAAAATCAGTAGAAATAGCTAAATTAACGTATAAAATTAAAATTTGGAAACAAAAATTTCAGACTCATACAGAATTTATTAATACAGAAAAAAGGATAAGCTCCCAAAACCAAAATCTATTCTATGCTTTTTCGGGGAAAAGTGCAATAACAGCCTTAAAAATGAAGCAAAAAGAAAATAAATTAGCTCTAAACACCGTGCATACTTATCCCGAAACCCGTACAATAATTTATTCCGAAACAAAATTAATTTTTAAATAAAAAAATCGAATCCGAATAATATAAAGTACAGACAATTTATCCACTTATGGCTAAATTCTTGCATTCCATTCAATAAAAACAGACAAATGAAAAGATTAATTCTACTCTTTATATTCCTTTTTCCTGCTTATTTAACCAAAGCTCAAGGCTTCTTCTTATTGAAGATAGACAGCAGTAAACTACCCAATATCACCGTCCAATATCTGCTTTTCGACTCAAGCAATCATTTACAAACAGAGATCCAAAAACAGGATTTTAGTATTCACAGAACCGGCAAAAAAATAGAAATACAAAAAATAACACCGCCTTTCATGCCCACCTCTTTTGAAAATGTATCCATTGTTTTAAGCATAGACATTTCGGGCTCAATGTTCGATGAAAGAATTAAAGCCGCCAAAGAAGCAGCCCTAACATTTATTCAAATGACTCCCTTATACGCCGTAGAAATAGCCATTACCAGCTTTGACAATATGAACTATGTAAATCAGGATTTTACAAAAAATAGAGCTAAATTAATAAATGCCGTTAAAAAAATTCATGCTTATGGCGGCACAGACTACAATCAGGGCTTAGTAAAAAAGCCTGGGGGTGCCTTACAAATAACCCAAGGAGCTCAATATAAACGAAAAATAGTTTTATTCCTTACCGATGGCTTAGGTACCGGTAGTTTGAATACAATAACCCGTATGGCCTCAAAGCAAAAGGTTGAAATATATCCCATTACCATCGGAATGCCCATGCCCGAAATCTTGGATAAAATAAGCAAAAAAACACATACCCGAAGTTTTCCTGATATCTCATCAATAGAAAAAGCCAAAGAGGTATATATGCAAATTTTAACCACTATATTAGGAGCCCAAACGGGTAAAATCGCCTTTACCATTCCCTATATCTGTTTGAGGGATAAAAAAGAAATTACAATTAGCTACAAAAATATCCACCGAATACTCGATTTAAAATATCCCACAAAAATGTACCGTAGCCTACAAACCAGCACCGATTTAATTGATTTTGGCGTAATTGCTCCGCACGATACCGCCGTAATTAAATTCTCCATAAAAGCTCAAAATGCAAATTTTTTAATTAATACTTTACTAAAACGCGATACTAGCAATAATTTTCATATCTTAAATAAACAAACTTACCCTTTTACCCTAAAAAAAGGCAGGAAAAAAGAATTTCGCATAGCCTATACCCCCAAAGACTCCAATTTTATTGGAGACAGAATTCAATTTTTTAGCCATACCTGCCCCAGCCCTCCCCTATTTATTTATGCCGGAAAGCCTCCTAAAAACGCCCTAAAAGGCAATCTTAAACTTATCTATCCCAATGGAGGTGAAAAATTAGGCCTTCTCTCCAGCAGTCATATCAAATGGGAAGGGACAGATGCCTTCGACAAAATAAAAATTTCCTTAAGCGTAGATAGCGGTTTAAGCTACCATAATTTAGGAAATGCCCGTAATTGGGATTATCCTTTTACTATACCTAACTCACAGAGTAACAAATGCCTAATTCGTCTCGACCATTTGCTCGTTTCTAATAAACAATACGCGTATAGAAGAAACAAAAATCTTGATTATATCCATTTTATCAATCAGAATAAAATGCTCTTTGTTCACAATCGGAACTACTTAGGAATATTCCGAAAAACAAACGGACAAGTTTATTCTGAATTAAATTTAACTCCCCCTCCAGAACTCATTCAAGTAAACGAAAAAGCCAATGAGATAGCTCTTATTTATCCTAAAAAAATTGAGATACTGGATTTAACCACTTTTACTAAAATGCTGGATATATTCCCCAAAAAAATATTTGGTCTAAATCTCCGAAAAATACATAAAAAAAGAGTAAAAACAGCAGCCTTCGGAAACGAAAATCATTTTCTTGCTACTGCCGACCAAAACGGAACACTTAAAGTATGGGATCTGAAAACAAATAAACAAATCAATAAATGCTCCCCCTTCTCAAGACCCATAAGCCATATTCTCTTTTGTCAGGATTCGCTAAAAATAATCGTTTCTGCACGTAATGATTTAAAAATATACAAGCTACGAAAAAAATTAAAGTTGGAAAAAGAATTTATTTTTAACTCTCAGATTAAAGCGATAAAACTTCTGAACAACACTCTATTCATTGCACTGAGTAAAGGGAAAATAAATAAAATAGACCTAACTACTTTATCAATCATCGGTCGATTTCCGCTCATGAAAAGCATCAGGCTAATGGCTATTAGTCCGCAAAACGATAAAATAGCACTGGTAAACAATAAAAAAATCGCCTTTTTTCAGCTTCCAAACATGAAACCTCTTTTTAATATAAACAAACAAAGCCACTTTAAATCAATAAATTTTAATTCCTCTGGAACACAAATAGCTACCCTAAGTGGCCGAAATGTAGATATATGGTCAACCTATAAGCGCTATCACCAATCCGATATTTCAGACTCTGTTTTTTCAATTATAGGTGGACTTCCTATTATCAAAACAGTTCGAATAGAACCGGCTTTTAAACATTATAGCACAAGCGAATATATCACCAACTATATTCGTAATCCAAACGATTATCCTATTGAAATAAAAAAAATTACAATTAAAGACCCCAAATTTAAATTCGGATTAATATCCGGTTTTGCTCCCTACGTACTTCCTGCGAAAGATAGCCGAAGTATCGAATTTTCGTTTATCTCATCAACAATAGGAAAAGATAGCGCAATTGTTAATATAGTAACTGCTTCAGATACTTTACAGGCTAAAATCAATGCGATAACAAAAGAACTTCCCTTTGAAATTATGAATAAAAATATTGATTTTGGAATACTTAATCCCTTACAGACAAAACAACTTAATGTTCCGCTTTTAAAAAATATCTCAGATAGCACACTAACCATTGAAGAAGTATTTGAAATGGGAGGGAATTCAGATAATTTCAAAATTGCTCAAAATCTGAAAGGAAAGAAAATCAAAGCGGGTAAAATCTTGAAATTTAATGCTGTTTATTTTGCCAAGCAGCCAGGAATATCGAGTATCGGACTAAAAATCAAATTTAAGGATTATGATTTTTATGCTACCATTGTTTTATATGGTAAGTGTATTACACCTAAAACAATTTTTTTATCTGGGAAAATATATGATTTACTTACAAACAAAACAATCAAAGCCCGACTGAATGTTTTTGATGTCGAAGCTCAAAAAAAGATAAATATATTTTCTTCAGATTCAGTGGGTAACTACCGAATAAATCTTTCGGTTGACCGGAATTACAAAATTATTGCTCAGGCAGACAATTATTCCCCACAAACAACAGCTCTCGACTTACGAAGTCTTCAAAAAGATTCGCTCATTTTACATGATTTCTATTTAGAACCCGATTACTCTTTACTTAGTTCTGTGGTTTTCAATTTATTATTCGATACAGGCAAATACAAAATCAGTGCCAAAGGCGAGGAGCAGATAAAAAGCTTAGTTCGCTATCTAAACACACAGAAATCGGTAAAAATAGAAATCATAGGTTATACCGATAACAAAGGAAGCAAAGGGTATAATAAAAAACTATCAACAAACAGAGCTAAGGCTGTACGTGATTTTCTAATTAAAAATGGGATAAAAGTACACCGAATAAGATATTCGGGTAAAGGATCTTCAAAACCCATTGTAGAAAATAATTCTCCTGAAGCCATGAAACAAAACCGGCGAGTAGAAATCAGATTTAAAAAATAAAAAGATATTTAGTACTTACATTTTAGCTATCAAATTCTTCTTATTTTGGCTTCAATCTTGGGCGTAAAAAGATATATTTTTTTATTTCCAGAAGCCAATACCTGAGATTCAATTTTAGAGATAAAATCTTCTTCGGTAGCTTTAGGTACAATGCAAAGTGTGATAGCTTGAGTCATTGAGTAAGTAGCTGACTTCAAACCATAAAGTTCCAATTGTTTCCAAGCAATATTTATAAAATAATCACTACCTGAATCTTGTTGTTCAAAATCACGTTGCATGGAAACTTCCGATTGATTAAGCAATTGACCAAAAGCTTTAAAATCCGACTTTTTAAGAAAATCAGCCGCCAAAGTACATCTTTGTAATTCATAAATAATAAACCAAGCTCTTTTTTGTAAAACTTTATCTGTGATTTGATGCTTTTGTTTCTCAAATAAATCTGGATCCAATTGATTAAAACTACTCAGACCCAATTTTTTGGCCAGTAATTCTAAAGTCTCAAAACCATCTTCCACCTTTTTCCGATAGAAAACAGAGTCCGAAACTTTATTCGGAATATAATTTATTAAAAAACCGTAATTACTTGAATGAGAATCTAACAAGCCTATTTTTTTATTATCCAAATAGATAAAACTATTTTGTGTATCTAAATTTGCTATCTTAATCTCTTGCTCACTAACAAAATTTTCAAAATATTCGCTGGCAAGTTCAAGAACAAACTCAAGCAATTTCTCCTCCGAAATACCAAGCTTATACACATCGTTTAATGCTTTTGCGCTCAGCATTAACAACGAAGAAGGAGAGAAACAGGCAGACGGAAAATCGGTATCAAAATAAAGATTTAACCCACACGGAAGTTTATAGCCTTTTTGCACAAGTGTCCAGATAAAACTTCGGGGGTAATTAATCCATTTATCTTCAGGTAATGGACGACTATTACCAACATCAAAAACGAATCTCTGCTCGTCTATTGAAGCAGCAACACGAAAATCATGGTCATCTCTTTTGGATAACATCAGGTAGTTTCCCCTATCAATTTTAAAAGAAAGGGATTTTGCACCATGATTCTTATGATAAAAACCCAAAATATTAATATTTTCAGGAGCAAAATAAGTCTCAATATCAACTTGATTGCCGTATATCTGAGTAAAATTGCGAAGTAAATCCTCTGTGCTAATTTTCATGGTCTAAGCTTTGGAAACAAATATAAGAAATAATTATTAAATCGCCTCGATAAGCTTTATACCAAATTTTAATTTCTATAATAATTTGGAAATTGAGAGTTAGAAGTTAGCACTTGTAGAACAGCAGTACTAATTCACTATTGCTTATATTACACACTCTATCTATCTTTGATAATAGTATTTTCCGGTATCGGTAATTCGCCATATTTTCAACAATTTGGCATTTAGTGTTGAAAGACTCATAATTAAATAAGAAAAGGCATTTAACTCAATTTTATTATGATAAATAATACGATAGAAAAAGAATTAAAAACAACAAAGGTAAAGAATAAAAAAAGTTATAGGTAGTGGATTGGTCAATAATTCGCAAAGAAGTATATTCAAATACCTGAAAAAGAGGAGATATTAAAATTATTACTGTCAAAAAATCAAAATTTACAGGGCAATATGTTTGAGTGGTTAATCCGGCCAAAAGATAAAGCAAAGCAATTTGTATAAATACTTTAATTACAGCACTTACCAAATAAACACTTTCAATAAGCTTAACTATTTTTTGCAGTGAAAGGGGCATATTTTGAAAATAATCTTTGAAAAAAAAGTGGGCAAAAAAACGATTCGGATTAGGATATCGCTCATTTGCACGCAGAAGTTGAACGCCAAAAAAGTCATCAAAAATTTTTTGTACTCCGGCTTCGGCTACAATTCAGCCAGCCATATAACCATCAAAAAACGTATAATAATGCTCTGAAAAGGAATACAATAAATCAAAAAGTATGAAGATAAAAGATAAGATAAACTGCTTTGTTTTCATCTATACTATTTCTTTATTCTATTTTTTATCTTGCTGTAACTATTATATATCTACTGATTAAGTCTTTTTCGTTGGGAATTCACTAATTATAGCCAACTTTATTTAGTTATAAACTGTAATACATTGTTACATGGTAGTTATATATAAGTTCGGTCTAAAAACCGGTCGGACAAATAAATTTATTAAAACTGTAAAAATAAACAGCTTACTTACAATTGATTAATGAAGCCGTCCGACCGATTTCGATACAAATTCACCTTTTTATACTAGACTCATATATGCTTTTTATAATTTACTGATGTTCTGAAACGAACAAAAGCAAGCATATAAAATGCTATACCGGCACGGTATAAGATTACAAAGCTATTTAAAAATATGAATTAAACGAAAGCTTCTTTTAAAAAAGGGGAAATATTAAAAATAAAGTTAAAATTATCATTATTTCCTTATCTTCCTGAAAAAAATATCATTTTTGAAGACTTTATGCGTTGCATAAATTATGAAGGTTTATTAAACCAATCATTTTTTATCGACAAACAGAATTTACCATTTACCATTAATAATTTACCAGTACTTATGCGTTTGATATATAAAATTTTTCTACTATTTATTTTATTTACCACATTATTTGCTTTCAAAAATCAATCAACTTCTATAGAAAAACTCCGGATTCCAGTGAATACGCCCCCTTTTGATAATTATCACTCAAAATGGGCTCAATCGTGGGAAGGAAAACTTACATTACGTCAGAAAATAGGTCAAATGATGATGCTTTCTGCTTATCCGATGCAAACAGAGGCAGAATGGAAACAACTGGGTGACATTATTGAAAATGATTATATAGGCGGAATTATTGTTTTCAAAGGCACACCATACCGTACGGCAAGAATGATTAATTATTTGCAGTCTAGGTCGAAGTTGCCCTTAATGGTGGCCATTGACGGCGAATGGGGCTTGGCTATGCGTATGGATTCGGTACTCGAATTCCCACATCAGATGCAATTGGGAGCTAT
>CAYQXT010000046.1:0-14392 GCA_964421365.1 uncultured Bacteroidaceae bacterium | reverse complement strand
CTATCATTTGATACTATCAAAGATAGAGTTTAAATTTTTATTTTCCAAATCCTCGTGCATATTTTTATTTTGCACAACGAAAATAGGCTGGTGGCGGTGTTTTTGTGGTGTTTTTTTTGAGTGCTAAGCACGAAAAAAACATCACAAAACCACTGACACCAAACCGATGTTAGGTTTTGTCATTTCTTATTTTTTTCTATTAGTTTTAAAACAAAGTTAAAAGTATAATCTTCATGAGACAATTCTACTGGAACATAATAATCAGGTTTTAATATTTCATTCGTGTTTGTTTTATCGGGACGTAAAAGGTAAAGTGTAGATAAACTAATAACAATTGATGTATTGGGCAATTTAAAACGTGTAAAACTGGTCTGTTTAGAAGTTCTGTTTGCAGGCGAACGTCCTACAAGTGTTCCCAAATTATTGTCTTTGATTAAAACAGGTAAAGCCGTTGCTGCACTTGCAGAATTGGGTGAAATAAGAATATAAACTTCGCCCTCAAAAATTTTATCTTTTCGATTTACATAATATTCAAACTTCTTATCATTAAACCTTTTGAAAACATTGTAATCATCTCCTATGCTTGTAATATTTAAGAGTGTATCAAATACAATTTTCTCTTTTTTGAGTTTGGTATAATTTTTATCATTTATCTTCTCGTCATTTGCCATTTTTTTGTAGAATTCATTGTATTTTACGTATCGGGTAAAGTTTTTTAAATCCGTTTTATTTGTCAGAAAGCTGATAAGTTGATAAGTATAAAAAGGATCTCCGCCACCGTTGTTTCTCACATCAATAATTAAATTTTCACAGCCTGATTGTTTTAATTTTGTGAAAAATTCTTCATAAAATTTAGCAATGTCTTCCGTTCCAATTTTCACTCCTCTTAATCGTCCGCTTGGTTTTCCTTTGTAGGCATTTCGTAGCATATTAAATGCAAAAGGTCGAAAAATTATAGGAACTTCACTTTTTATGCCTTTTGTCCATGCTTTTTTATCCAAAAATGTATTTATCTGTAAATAAGCAATATTTTTTTCGGTATAGAAACGATAGACATACCCGCTATCTGTTTTTACAATACAATTTGTAACTTCAAACCCGTCTTCACTCCATTTTATATCATTTTTTATAGATACTGATTTTATACTAATATTTTTTACTGTTTTACTTGAATCAGAAATACTTAATATCATGGTTTCAAGGTCTTGTTTATTATGTAAACCAAGAGCTTTTAAAAATGCAGGACGACCAAAAAGAATATATTTATAAACTGTATTATACATATTCTCTTCCGATTCTACATTTAAGTATGGTTTTATTTTGCTGTAAACTGTATCTATCGGAATACCGTTTATAGCTAATAACTGAGATGAAATTAAATTTTGCGGATAATCTTTATGTGTATCAAAAATTATCCATTTACCATTGAGATAATGAACTGTAAATAAAAAGATTTTATCTCCAAAATTGTAAATAATAGGGTATGCAACTTCTGTATGATTATTTTTGAGAAGAGCCAAAAAGCGTTGATATTCAAGTATTGCTGTCGTATCTGTTGCATTTTCAAGTTTTTTTATACCTGCCTTTCTCGAAACTTCCCACAAACTGTCTGAGAGAACTTCTGTTATGTTAGGATATGATTCTTTAACGATATTTGTTAGAATAAGAAAATCTTTTTGATACTTATTTAGAGTGTTATAATAGTCTGTATTTTCAACATTATGATGCACTTTCTTATACGCAGAATATTGATACTTTGTTGAATTACATTGCGTGAAAATTATAACCAGACTAATTGAGACTGATATGAGTAAAAATTGTTTCATATTTTTATTTTGCGGTTAAATCTAACGTGAGACGGCTTGGTGTTCGGGCATTTTTTTGTTTTTTATGAGCCGTAGGCGAAATAAAAAACAAAAAATGACTGACACCAAACCGATGTTACAGGCATTTATTTATTCATTTCTTTTTGTTTCTTTATGTAAATATCGTTTGAAAGTTTTTTTAATGCTTTCAAAGAATTTTGTTTATTCAATACATTTAGTTGATATTGAGCGACTTCTTTTAATTCCTTAAATCGTTCAGCTTTATCAGTTTTCTTTTTTATCATCAATGCGTTTAGACTTTCAATATTTGACAAAACTGCTAATTCATTGATACTTGCAAAATCTCTAATATTTAATTTTTTCTTTGCGTGTTTAGGATTAACTTCTCTCCAATCTTTTGCGGTGCAATTAAATAATACAACATTTAATAAATCGGCTTTTTCGGCATAAATTAACCATTCTTTGTTTTTTTCATAATCTTTGTCCGGTAAAATATAGTTTTTTACTGCATCTGTTTGAATATGATAATTTGCCTTGCTCAATAATCGTTTTACGTCCCACTCTAAATTGTATTGATTGCTTTCTATTGACTTAAAACGCTGATATTCTTTTATTAAGAACAGCTTGAACGTTGCACTAATTGCAGCACCAAATTCAAAAGCAATATCTCTGTGTGCATAAGTTCCACCGTATCTACCTGATTTTGAAAAAATTCCGATTGCATTAGTTTTTTCTGTCCATTGTTTTGGGCTTAATACAAAAGTTGGTAAACCTGCTTCACTTTTAAAGTTGTCAAATTCGACCACTTTAAAATTTGGATTGTAAAGCATTTCCCAAGTTCCAAGAAATTCAATAGTTGTTCTTGTTCTTAACTAATTTTTGATTATGTCGGCGGCTCTATTATCGCCTTGTTTGGCTTTTGCCATATCTGTCAGGCAAATATAATCTTTTTCGTTAAATTGAGTTATTGAAACAATTTTATTATCTACTTCTATTTTTTTTAGTTTTGCCATAAATATTATTTTTAAAGTGGTCAAATTTGACAACTTTGTTTATTAAGCAAAGTAAATATTATTTTTCAGATTTAAGTTCATCTAACAACCAAATTAATCTGTTTTTTGCCACACCGATTATGTCAAGATAAGTTCTAAATTGAACATCGTTTCTTTCATTTTGAGAATTAATATTTTGTTTTACTTTACCGCCAAGTAATAAAATATCAATTTTTTGACTGTGAAAACATGTATTCAATTCATCTCTATATTCTAATGCTTGCCTTTCGGTGTCTCTGTTTAAGGTGAAATTTGGTCGTTTAAACTCTATTAGTAATAAATCTTTATTGAGTTTTCTGCCAAATAATAAATCCGGTCTGTTTTGAGCTTTATCGCCTTTGTATTTTTTATTTAAAATGTTATTTATTGCCTTCTCTAAACTTATATCTGAAAAGATTACAGAATAATCATCTCCCAAAATCCACGTATTATTTTCCAACGCTTTGAGCCAATACTACTCCATTCCATACTGCTTTCATCTGTTTATATTTTATATCGTCTAATTTTCTTTGGTGAAAATAATGTTTGTATAGTATTTATTGCTATCGTAAAGGGCTTTTTGGATGCTTAAGCCGCTGCTTTTAATGATTTCCTGTATGCGAGTTAAGCTGTATTTTTGCGATTGCTCGGTAAAAACACTTTCATATTGTTCTATATTAATTTTTATATCTGCGGTGCTGCAATTAATTTCCTGCCGGCATGTGCTGATTAAGTAACTTTCTGCTCGTTGATATTTGGGATTATACACCGGATAGTGAATGAAATTTTTTGGTTGAAAATCAAACCCAAATTGAGTGTTCAGATTCAGAAGCAGATTATAATTGAATTCAGCCGTGATACCTTGACTATCGTTATAGGCATTAAGAATAATATCGTGATTTTTGACTAAATCGAAGCCTACAATCAGCCGGTCGGTGGTTCTCATGCTGGCTGCAAGGCTCTGAATAAAAAGGGCGGCCTCCTTGTTGGAATAATTACCTATTGATGAACCAAGGAAAAGAATCACTTTGGGTCGGTTGGATTGTTTATCTAATTTATGTAAGAGTTTAAAATAATCGCCTTGTAAAAACGAATGTTCTATTTTTGCTAAATCGGAATTCAGATTAGCCTGCAAATCGTTCAGTGCTTGTTGCGAAATATCTATGGGCAGGTATTTGAAAGTGAGTTGGTTTTGGATAAGATAATCTAAGATATAATGAGTCTTACGACCATCGCCGGCTCCTAATTCTATTAAATCGAAAGCGGTTTGTTGCAAGCCCGAAAAAAATCTGTTTGATTTTCGTTTTAGTATATCAGACTCTGCGGCAGTAAGATAATATTCGGGCAAATCCATTATCTGCTCGAAGAGTTGGCTTCCTTTATCATCATAAAAATATTTGGAAGCAATACTTTTATGTTTGGAGGTAAGTCCTTTAAGTATTTCTGAAAGTTCGATGCTTATTTCCTGGTAAATTTTGGAGTTATTCACTTTTTTGTTTTTTTTAAGGAGTCGTGAAAAATGTATTTTCCTTACAAAGTAAAATAAAACCGATTATTTACCAAATACCATATCGAATATACTCCGTTAAACTTTTCTAAAGTTAGATTTTTTTTGTCTGCCACCTTAAAACCGTGAAGCCAATAATAGCTGAGAGTAAAGAGCCAATGAGTATTCCAATTTTGGCAGAGTCTATGACGACTGGATTTCCTTCAAAAGCCAAACTTGCAATAAATATAGCCATAGTAAATCCTATTCCGGCTAAGAAGGAAACACCTATAATTTGCTTATTGCCAATTTCTTTGGGTATTTCTATTAATTTAATTTTTTTAGCAATAAGAATTACGGTAGAAACTCCAATACTATTGCCAAGTACCAGACAGAGTATTATATTTCTTATCAGTGCTGTATCTAAATCTATATTGCTATTTATGAGCACTCCGGCATTAGCGAGTGCAAAAACAGGGATGATGAAATAGGCGACCCAATCGTGTAATGTATGTTCTAAATGTTGAAGTGGCGACTGGAATTTGCTTGTCCAGTTTTCGAGATTATCAATCTCTGATATTTGTTCAACGGATAGTACGGGTTTATTCGAGACTGATGCTTGCTTTATATTATTGGTAATATTCACAAGTTTATCAATAAATGCTACCGTTTGAATTTTTTGTCTTACAGGCACAGCCAACGCTAATAATATACCTGCAATTGTGGGGTGAATGCCAGATTTTAGAAAGAGAATCCAAATAACAATTCCAACTATGATATTTACAAATTTTGAATAATAGCCGATAAAAGATAAAACATATAATAAAGCTAATAAAATTAAGGCAATAATCAACAAACTAAAATTTATACTTCCGCTATAGAATATAGCAATTACCAGTACAGCACCAATATCATCTACAATAGCAAATGCGGTAAGAAATAATTTAAGACTCAGGGGAATCCTGTTGCCTAGAAGTTTTAAGATAGCCAAGGAAAAAGCGATATCTGTAGCCATTGGTATTCCCCAGCCTTTGGCAGTAGCAGGATTTTGATTAAATACAAAAAATAATAATACAGGAACTAACATCCCGCCTAATGCCCCCATAATAGGGAAACTAACTTTTTTGAGCGAGTTTAATTCTCCGATTAAAAATTCTCGTTTAATCTCTAATCCAATCAGAAAAAAGAAAATAGCCATAAAGCCATCGTTAATCCATAGAATAAGTGGTTTATTTAATTCAAAAAAATCTGTTGTAAAGCCTATTTTGTATTGCCAAATAGATTGATAACTGGCGCTAAAGGGCGAATTCGCCCATAGTAGAGCTATTATTGTGGCAAACAGCAGCAATATACCACTTAGGTTTTCGATTTGTACAAATTTCTGGAACGGAGTTGAAAATTTTTTTTGCATAATCTATAAATTGAAGATATTTATTTTTTCTTCTGAAGCCTTTTTTTGTGGAAATTCATTAATAGTGGATAAATTACTCTGTTATACATATATTTTTACGAGTGCTAATGTTTTTATGATTTCACACTATATAATTTTTTATTATCAATTTGATCTTTTTACACCAGCCTCGTTTTAATTTAACACTAAAGGTGCAGTTTTATTTTTATAAAAAAAATAAAAAAATTTACAAAAAAAGCCTAGTCATACTCAGCTGTACTTATTTTAAATATTTTTTGCTGAATTTTTTTAAGCTGAATTTCGGCTTGCATTAATATTTCCGTATAATGATCGTTCCACTATTTTTTCGTACTTGTTTATATACTCCGAATCTAATTCAATTTTCTGCAAAGCATATTGTTGGATTGCCAATAAAGGCAAAACAATTTGTTCTCTGATTTCAATTGAATTTCTTGATACCGGCTCTTCCTCCATTAAAATAGTGTATTGCGAAATTAGAAGCGTCATTTCTTTCGATAATTTGTATTCTTGATATAAAATATTCCAGAAATCTTTGAATTCATCATTTTTAGCCATGTAGGCGGTTAATTCAAAATTACATTTCGATAAAGCCATCATACTGTTAAGAATCAAAGCTTTAAAAAACTTAACTTCATTAAATAAAATTTTCAATTCATTTGTTTTACCTTCATTAACCAAAGTCTGTATGGCTGTTCCTACACCGAAATAACCGGGAACATTTTGCTTGAGTTGACTCCACGAGCCCACAAAAGAAATTGCTCTCAAGTCTGTTAATTCGAGCTTTTCTTTATTTCCTCTCTTAGAAGGTCGACTGCCTATGTTTGCTTTGCTATAATACTTTAGTGTGCTTTTTTTCTCCAAATAGGGTATGAATTGGGGATGATTTTTTAGTTCATTGTATTTTTTAAAACTAAAATGAGCTAATCTCTCTATCATTTTTCTTGATTTAACAGAAATGCAATTTCCCTGTTTAAGTAAACTACGTTTTAAACCCGCTGTAATGAGTTGCTCCAAATTAAATTTGAATTGCTCTTTGGTTCCGAATTTACTACTAATAGTCTGACCCTGAATGGTTAGTTGTATGGCATGATTGGCAATTTGATTACTTTGTGCCGCATAGAATCGATGTGTTTTTCCCCCGCCACGTGCAGGTGGTCCGCCACGGCCATCGAAAAATATTACTTTGATGTCGTATGACTTACAAACTGCCGATAAATTTTCTTTTGTTTTAAAAATAGACCAATTGGCCAGAAGATATCCACCATCTTTCGTTCCATCTGAAAAACCAAGCATTATGGTTTGAATATTTGCACGCTGAGAGAGGTGCTGCCTGTATTCTGGAATTTCAAAAAGTTCTTTCATTATCGACTCCGAATTTACCATGCCTTCCATCGACTCAAACAAGGGGATTATATCAACAGGGATTTCACTATTTTGCCAACAACTCCATTTTAAAAGGCTAAAAACAAACAAAACCGAGTAAATATCTTCAGAATTACTTATTATATATCTATTACAACCTTCTTCTCCATTTTTATTCTGGATGTTTTTGATTTGTGAAATGCTACGAATCGTATCTTTTACAATCAGATTATCAAATTGGCTGGCATGAACATGAATTTCATTGTGCAGAAGAATGGAAATTAATTCTTCTTTTTTCAATTCATCCAAACTATTCTTAATCAGGTTTTCTTTCTTCAGTATTTCTTCAACTGTTTGTTTGTGTACGCTATGGTTTTGCCTGATATCGAGTGTGGCAAAATGTGTTTTGAATATTTTTACTTTATCAATAAGATTATTCAGTTCATCAACGAATAAACGGTTGTAATTTTTTAATAGTAAATCTTTAATTCGTATAAGTGGATTCAAGATATCTTCATATTTTATGGTTTTTGTTCTATGGAACATGCATAGGTATATCTCTGAGCATAAATTAGAAAGAATATCTTCTATTTTTCTGAAAGTGAGCTTCTTTTCTAAAATTTTCAAATCTTTGTAATAGCTTTTCATTAAATTCAAACGAAGTTCATCGGCAACATCGTTGGTTATTTCTGAAGTAACAAAGGGATTTCCATCGCGGTCGCCACCCGGCCAAAAACCAAACTGAATGATATTTGAATTATCGAGATTACTGTTTGGTATATTCATTTTGATAGTTGAATAAAGTTCAAGCACCGCATCATAATAAACAGTTCGAAGGAAGTATATTATATTTTTTGCTTCATCAAAAGGAGTAGGCTTTTTGGAATTGATTAATGATGTCAAGCCCAGTTGCTGTAAGGTCAAATCTATTTCACTAATATCATTTTTTTTAATAAGTGTTCTCAGTTTTGCTATAATGTCCAATACCGCCGGCGGATAAAACTGCGTAGGATGAGCGGTAAATACCATCCTTGTAGAAAAAGTAGAAAGTTTTTTCAATAGAATATTTTTGTCGTTTGAGTTTTCCAAAAGATGAATATAATCCTTGAGCATCAATTCATTGTTCAAGGTCAGAAGTTCGTTAAAAGCCGCATCTTCTACACTGTCAAAAAGCACGACCTGTCGTTCAACATATTGAATAACACGAAACATAAAATTTATTTTTTCTTTTTCCGATTTGATGTTTGTGTGCATACTAAAAAATGAATCTAAAATTTCGAGTGGTTCGTTACCCGATTTGAGTCCTTGTTTGCAAACATCATGTAACTGCTGAATAAGCATTCCAATATTGTTTGCATTGGGATAAGGAAGGTTTAAAAATAAACTGTTGTAAAGTTTAAATTTATACTTTACAAGTTTTTCAAAATTTTGAGTTATCAGTGCACTATTCATTCTATATTTTTTCAGAAAGATAACTAAAAATTCTGAATTAGGTAAGACCTGTCTTAAATTATACCGCGCCGGTATCGCATTTTTTAAACCTGACAAAAATCAAGCTTATAAATTGTAATCGTTTTCTTAAATTAGATTATAAATTTGTACTTTTGAAGCGAATTTATAAAAAGATTTAGCTATGAGTGCACAAACGTATTTAAACGAAACTCAGTTTGAAATAGACCAAATGCTTTCTCGGCTCGGAATTAGCGAGCTGAACGCAGGTGTTACCACCGGAACAGAATGGCTGGAAGCCAATGGAAATATAACCAGTTCTTATTCGCCCATTGACGGTAGGGAAATTGCCAAAGTAAAAAATGCCTCACTCGAAGATTATGAAACAGTAATGGCCAAAGCCCAGGAAGCATTTAAAGTATGGCGTGAAGTACCTGCTCCTCAGCGTGGTGAAGTTGTTCGTCAGATTGGTCTGGCTTTGCGCGAGGCCAAGGAGGATTTGGGTAAATTAGTTACGCTGGAAATGGGTAAAATTTATCAAGAAGGCTTGGGCGAAGTTCAGGAAATGATTGATATATGTGATTTTGCTGTGGGGCAGTCGCGCTTATTAAATGGTTTCACCATGCACAGCGAGCGTTATCATCATCGTTTGATGGATCAATATGTACCTCTTGGAACAGTTGGTCTGATTACTTCTTTTAACTTTCCTGTAGCTGTATGGGCTTGGAACTCCATGCTTGCGGCAGTAGCTGGCGATGTTGTGGTTTGGAAACCCAGTTCTAAAACTCCGCTTACAGCTATTGCTGTTCAGAATATTATTGCCGGAGTCTTAAAAGACAATAATGTACCCGAAGGAGTATTTAGCTTAGTTGTTGCTCAGTCGAGAGTTTTGGGTGATAATTATTTAAGCGACAAACGGATTCCTTTATTCTCAGTAACCGGTTCTACGGCTGTAGGACAACGTGTTGGCGGTATTGTCGGTAAACGTTTAGGACGCGTAATTCTGGAATTAGGCGGCAACAACGCAGTAATTATTTCCGACAAAGCTAATTTGGACATGACTATAGGCTCAACAGTCTTTGGGGCTGTGGGTACGGCCGGACAACGCTGTACTTCTACCCGCCGGATAATTGTTCACGAGTCGGTTTATGAGGAAGTAAAAAGCCGCATGACCAAGGCCTATGAACAAATTCAGCATCGTATAGGTAATCCTCTGGACGAGAAAACACTCGTAGGGCCACTTATCGACAAAACAGCTGTAGGATTGTTTACCAACGCCATAGAGCAAGCCAAAAAGTCAGGTGGTAATGTCGTATTTGGTGGTGAAGTTCGCACTGACAAAGGTTTCGAATCAGGTACTTATGTGGTTCCAGCTCTTATCGAAGCAGAAAATCATTGGGATATTGTTCAGGAAGAGACTTTTGCGCCTATTTTATATCTATTAAAATATAAAACCATTGAAGAGGCTATTGAACTAAATAATGGTGTTCCACAAGGTCTTTCTTCCGCTATATTTACGGATAGTATGCGCGAAGAGCAATTGTTCTTATCCGAAGCCGGTTCAGATTGCGGATTAGCCAATGTAAACGCCGGAACATCGGGTGCTGAAATTGGTGGCGCTTTTGGCGGCGAAAAAGATACCGGAGGCGGACGCGAGTCTGGCTCGGATGCATGGAAAGCATATATGCGCCGTCAGACTTCCACGATTAATTACAGTACAGAATTACCCTTAGCTCAGGGTATCAAGTTTGATATTTAAAGATTTTTTGTAAGTAATGGTGTGGTTTCTTACTACAATTAGCAAGTCACACCTTTACTTAATAAGTACTGTATAATAATGGTTTAGCTTGAAGAGAAGCTCTTGCTACGTAAATTTGTATAACACTGTCCTTTCAACGAACAATTCTTTAACGACAAACAGAATTCACAATTCCCATTATATTTCAACCCCGAGAACAGTGATGTCATCTATCTGACTCCAGTTCTTTTTCCATTCTCTGAAATTTGTTTCGATGCGTTCTTTTTGAATGCTCATAGACTTCGAAGCGTTTTGGAGCAATAATTTCTTAAAGCGGTGACTTTTAAATTTTTCATAGCCAGTGGCATCAAACTGGTCACGGTAGCCATCGCTGAATAAATAAAGCTTATCTCCAATTTGTACTTGCCTTGTATGGTTGGTAAACGGTCGCTCTCTAAAATGTTTTCCGATAGGTTGTTTGTCGGCCTCTATGATTTCGATATTCTGTGGGTTTGTCTTTGAAATTAAGTAGAGCGGATTATTAGCTCCAGCAAACTGTAATTCCAGATTCTGGGTATTTATTATGCAGAAGGCAATATCCATACCTTCGAGATTAGAATCGTTTGAGTTATAGTTTAAAGATTCTTTTATGCGTATGCGTAGAATTTCGAGTATTTCGGCAGCCGTATGAATTTCATTTTTATAGTATATTTCATTCAGAAAAGAAATTCCCAACATACTTACAAAAGCACCGGGTATTCCGTGTCCAGTGCAATCAGCAACGGCAAACAGAAGGTAATGTTTGTATTTCTTTGCCCAGTAAAAATCGCCGCTAACTCCCATCAGGGGCTTGTAACAAATGAAGTAAGCAGAAAAATTATCTCCAAAAAAATTGGACGATGGTAGGGCTGCTTTCTGTATTCGCATGGCCGAAGTAATGTTATCGGTGATGTCCTTGTGGGCTTCGGATAGTTTTTCTTGTTCGGTGGAAAGTTTAGAATTAATCACTTTTATTTCCTCGTTTTGCTGATTAAGTTCTTCGGATTGTTCTATCAAGTGGAGGTAAGCTTTCTTTTTTTGAATATAGTTAGCGAGTGCCCATATGAAAAAAGTGCTCACTAAAAGAAAGGCAATAAAAATAATGATGAGCTCATGGTTTCTTGCTCTGTTCTCAGTCTCTGCCTTTTCCAGCGCGATACTTTTTATCTCCATTTCTTTCCGGTTTGCAATGCTGTCAATAGCTGCCTGTTTTTCGTAGTCAAATTTGGTATGCTGCTCTATTAATTCACGGTAATTATTTTTATTGATAAGACTATCTCGCATTTTTATTTTTAGGACATAAAATTTTAGCGCATTTTTATCATCTGCTAATTGCGTATATACTATGTACAACTGATTGGCTATACGGCTTATTAATTCGGGGTAATTTAACTTGTCAGCTATATGATAGGCTTTTAGTATATTTTTCAGGGCTTTCTTGTATCTTTTTTGTTCTGTATAAATTTCTGATTTTGAAAGTAAAGCTGAGGCCATTCCACTTTTATCACTTAGTGTACGATAAATCAGAAAGGCTTTATTGCTATACTTTAGTGCAGAATCTGATTCATTTTTATATCTTTTTATATCAGACAGGTCGATATAGAGTTCAGCCATTCCGGTTCTATTGTCTATTTGTTTGTATAAATTAAAAGCCTTTCGATAATAATCCGCAGACTTAAGTCTATCCTGTAATTTAAAAAAAATATCACCAATTTTCGTAAGTGCAGCAGACTCACCTTCAGTATCTTTATTCTTGTGATGAAGCTTATAGCTCTGGCGAAAACATTCCAACGCTTTTTTATTATTCCCCTGCTGAGAATAGACCAAGCCCAAATTGCCATAAGTAGCTGCCAGTCCTTTTGTATAATTAATTCGAGTTTGCATCTTCAGGCATTTTATCCAGTAATTAATGGCTTGTTGTATTTCTCCCAACCTTTTATAAAGAAATGCTATATTGTTGTATATCACTGATATTCCCTTTGCGTTTTTCATTTTTTCATGTATAGCCAGACCTTTATGATAATATTGTAACTCTTTATAAAAATCATCTTGCCCACCATAAATAGTGGCAATATTATTATATATCATGGCTTCGGATTCTTTTTTGCCCACTTTATGCGCTAACTCAGCTGCTTTAAAATCGTATTCAAGGGCTTTATCTGTTTTACCTTTTTTTGTATAAAGATAGGCCAACCAGCCCATAGCTTCACCTATAACAGCGGTATCTTTTGTTTTTTGCCCCAGTTGTACTATCTGATTGCAAATTAAAATTGTAGTTTCCGGTCTGGAGAGATACAGTAAATCGGCAAGATTAAAAAGATTGGCAATACGCGAAGAATCAGTCAGTGGCTCGGAGAGAATTTTCAGAATACTGTCTTTCTGTTGGGCAAGAGTGGACCGGCTCAAAGTTAACAAACAAAAGAAAGAGAATATAATGAAAATTTTCTTCATTTTTTTAATAATCGGATTGTAAATGTACAAAAAAATTGTTAATAATCAATTAAAAGTATCGTAGAACGGCATTCATAGGACTGAATTAGTAATTATTAATTTGTAGCTACGGAAGTGCAGGGGATTGCAGTGGGGTATCAGATGAATTCAACAAAAAAAGATTCTGTCGGAAAATATTTTTATATTTGTCGTATAAATGATAACACTCTATGACAATCTCTACAATCGACTGGATTATTATTGGACTCTATTTTCTGATTAGTATCAGTATAAGCCTCTATTTGGTTAAAAAGGCCGGAAAATCTACTGACGATTTTTTCCTGAGCGGACGAAACTTACCTTGGTATATTGCAGGAACCAGCATGGTCGCTACCACTTTTGCTGCCGATACACCTCTGGCTGTAACCGAATTGGTGGCACAAAAAGGAATTGCCGGCAACTGGCTTTGGTGGAATATGGTTTTTGGTGGGATGCTCACCGTTTTTTTCTTCGCCCGTCTCTGGCGACGTTCAAACATTCTCACCGATGCCGAATTTGTGGCCATACGCTACTCTGGCAAAGTAGCCCAATTTCTACGTGGTTTCAGAGCCGTTTATATTGGTATTTTCATGAATGTGGTTGTTATGGCTTGGGTAAACCTTGCCATGGTCAAAATTCTGAATGTTATGTTTCCCGATTTGGTTCTTTTCGGAGTTCGTAGTTTTAATTTTCTCGGACTAACAATCAGTTCGCAGCTTATGGCCGTGGGTTTTATCATGCTTTTTACCGCCCTTTATTCCTCGCTTTCCGGCTTAAAGGGCGTTTCGTTTACCGATAGCTTTCAATTTCTTATGGCCATGACCGGTAGCATTGTGCTGGCTGTTTATGCCGTGCAGTATGTCGGCGGGATAAGTGGCCTGAAAAGTTCATTAGCCACGCATCCTTGGGTATTTGATTTCATCCCCGATGTGGGGTCAAAAACAGCAGGCGCTGTGAGCGGTATCGGATTGCTAAAAATGAGCATTACCGCTTTTGTCGCCTATCTCGGCGTGCAATGGTGGGCAAGCTGGTATCCGGGCGCAGAACCTGGCGGCGGCGGATATATTGCTCAGCGTATGATGTCGGCAAAAGACGAAAAGCATTCCTTGCTCGCCACGCTGTGGTTTCAGGTAGCACACTTTGCCTTGCGTCCCTGGCCATGGATTTTGGTCGCCCTGGTTACTCTGGTTGTTTACCCCAATGCCATCGACAAAGGCGCTACCTATGTCATGATGATTCGCGATTTGATGCCCGCCGGATTACTCGGGCTTCTTCTGGCTGCTTTTCTGGCTGCTTATATGTCTACTATTGCCTCACAAACGGTTTGGGGAGCATCCTATATCATCAACGATTTATACCGCCCCTTTATTAAGCCAGGTGTATCCGAAAAATATTATGTCAAAATTTCGCGTATCACTACTTTTGTGCTTATGCTTTTTTCTCTGCTTGTTACCACTCAGTTCAACCGAATCAGCGATGCCTGGAAATTTATTCTGGCCATGAGTGCCGGTATCGGTTTAGTACTCCTGCTACGCTGGTTCTGGTGGCGTATCAACGCAT
>CAYQXT010000045.1:0-14443 GCA_964421365.1 uncultured Bacteroidaceae bacterium | reverse complement strand
TACCATAGCTTCTGCTATGGTTTAACAAGAGATCGCCCTATCGGGCTTAAAAAAACACATTTTTTGATGTTTTTCGCAAGTCCGTAGGACGATCCTATTGTTAGCCCATAATTTTAATTATGGGAATTATTGTTTCGCGAAACACAACAATATTTAAAATATCGCTTGACATTTACACCCAATTTTGTATAAAAGCAATACAATAATTTTTTTGTATATCTGTCTGCCTTGTTTTTCAATGCGATACGGTTTATTTTTGACTTGCTTATGGATTTTAACAACGGTAAAAATATTGGCTGTCCGATAAAATTTGTATCTTTATGCATATCTTTAGTTTTTTGGTGAAACAAAGATAATAGTGAGGGGCGATTATTCAAACCTCACTTTTTTTTATTTTTAAATTTTTATCGGACAACAATGGAAATAATTATACAATTCATTATCAAAATCATCAGGATATATATTTTTTTTTACATTTTGTTATATCCCAAAATATTTGATTTTCTTGCTGAAAAAAGTCTCTTATTTCTGTTGATGTTATTAATTTTTGTGAATTTGCTCCGTATCTGAAATGATATAAGGTTTACTTTTTCCTGCTTTACAATCAATAATTATGATATTTTTATCATCGTATTTTGTTTCAATAATTTTTATATCAGGCCTCGGATTAATTGCAGAAATTGTGCTTTCAAGTTTTGAACGTGTTGTATTATCAATTTCTAATCCCGTAACAATGTTATTGTCATTAACGCCCAACAAAATAACTCCACCCAAAGAATTTTAAAAAGCACAAATTTCGCTTGTTCTTTTGTCATTAATTTTCATTTTTTATGCATCTAACAGAAAACCCTAAAAATTTAACTGCCTGGTATCTGGATATTTTATCTTTTGTTATTATCCTGTTATATGCTCTTTATTCATTTTTTTTCAGTTGCTGACCAAAATGAAGTATTATTCCCAAAGTTATCAAAACTTTTTCCATTAAAACCACCAGTATTAATAATTGAAAAGTATAAAGTATCATTGAATCCGGTCTAAAAACTATTTTTTAGACAATGCAAAGGTAATTTATAATTTTAACAACTTAAAAAAATGTCCTAATTTTAAAAAAAGAGTTAAATATCTGTATATCAATACTATATTTATTATTTTGGAGTAAAATTTATTAAAATATGTTTAAAGCCAATAATCAACCGGATTTATTTACGTTTTAAACGCAATTGCTTGATAATGAGCAACAACAATTATTAGAAAAGACACCGGAAAAAGCATTTTATAATTTAATGAGTCCAGTATAAAAAGGTAAATTTAGCTACTTGTGCTACGTTGCCAATAACAATTGGAATGGCTATTTTTAGACCATTTGTCACATCTAATTTCCCCTTGCGCCAGAAATCCACGAAACAGCCAAGGCTTGCATTACCACGCCAATGCGTATTGTTCCGTTGGCTAATTGTGGCGGTAAGCCAAAAAGCATAAAAAAAGCTATAACTTATTACTGTCCAGTTCTATGCAAATGTATTTACGATAGCTACCAAAAAAAACCTGCAAGCACAAGCAATGTGATTATCGGAAGACTAAGGATATCGAGATGCTGAAGATAATCAATCATAAACAACGATGAATGGTAAATTATTAAAAGAGAGTTACGCTATCACTAAAAGGCGATTAAACAAGCTTATTTAAAAATCATTTTATAGGCTACAAAAAGAAGGAAAAAACCGAAAATCTTCCGTAAAATACTAACCGGCAATGAAATGGCTATTTTAGAACCAAAATAACTGCCGAGGATAAAAGTGGCCAATAGAATAAGAGCAATTTTTATATCGACATAACCCTCTTTCCAATAACTATATGCAGATACAACAAATACAGGAAAAGCCATCAAGGCCAAACTTGTTCCCTGTGCCAGTTTCTGTTCCATTCCAAGCAAGAGCATCATTCCCGGAATAAGCACTACGCCGCCGCCAACGCCCATAGTTCCGCTCACTAAACCGGCAATCAGACCTATTCCTATAATTATCAATATTGTTGTTAAATTCATTCTCATTTAATAACTAATTACTAATACAGTAAGCACTTCAAAACGTCAGTAGAACTTTTAAACGTGCAGACCAATGACTAATAACAATCCTTTCTACATTCTTTCTTCGCATATTCCAACTCCTAAAAGTCGGTAGTTAATGACAAATAGAATACGCGTGGCAGAATCATATGACTATCGATTCCCCATGCCCAGTCAGTGCGGATATAATAGCCAAATAAACGAGCACGCAGACCAAAACCGTAACCAAAAATGACGGGTGAACGTTGCATATCTATTATCACACTAATCGAATTCCGATTAATAATTTTATTCCGATAGTAATTTTGATTATCAAAAGGGGAAATTCCTGTCCATGCAGAACCGGCATCAAAGAATCCTACAACCTGAAAGGTATTAAGTAAATCAGAATTTAACGGATGATTGGCAAAAAAGCGAAATACCGGCCAACGGAGTTCTGAATTCAGAAGCAGAAAGGTGTCGCCATTTCGTGCATTTTGAATAAAGCCGCGCATATTTGTTGCCAAGGCCTGATAAACCCAATGTACATCAGTGTTTATGCGCACAACAGATGTATCGTTAAAAGTGGGTGTAAAAAGGGAAAAATTCACCCAATTATCCACTGCTCCAAGATAGTACATTAATCTGGAATGCCCGAAAGATTTACTTCCGGCCACACGATTAGCCCAAATCAAGGAGCGATAAATAGGAATATAGGAACGGAAATCGAAACCTGAAACGAATAAGTCGGTCTTGGCTCCATCGACTTGTTTATAGGCTTCAAACCAAGCTTTTCCTCGAATGCCATTATACAAATTTACCCCTCTGTTTATCGAATTATCAAAGATATATTCTAATTTCAGTCCGGCAAAAGTTTTCATTTCAGCCGGAGCATCCAGAGAATTATAATCAAAAGAAAGTAAAGTACTATAATCGTTGCGCAAACTTGCCGTAAGTTTCAAAGCCGAAACCTGATCGAAGGGGAAACGGGTAACATACATGAGTTCGTGCGACCGAATTTTCCGAACATAATTACCATCCTGTGTTTGAAATACCTGACGATGAAAAAGATATTGCTTATCAATTCGAGCTTTTAAATTTTCCAAAGACAGGAGATATTCATTGCTGTCAAAATTTCCGGCAAAACGCACTCCTCCAACTAATTTGTAATTTTCAAACAGCTCGTTCGCGCCTATTTTTGTTAAGGCGTTCATTCCCGGATTAAAATAGACAGCACCACCTGTAAAAGACTGATAAGAAGCACTCAAAAATCCGAAATCTACCTGATTGACAATATTATTAATATAGAAAGAAGTTTGATATACATGCCTCTTGGGTAGGCTATCTGGGTCGTAATAATTCATCAAACTTTTTCGCTCGGCCACATTAGACAATCTTCTTTTAGCCTGATGTTTAGGCTTTACTGAATTGGATGGATTAGTCTGGCTGGTAAACTCATAATTGTCAATATCGACTAACTGAGAAGTATCTCTGGTACTTAAGGCCTTTAAACTATCTGTACGAGCTTTTTCGACCGTTTTCATTCTACGTAAGCGCTTTAGATAGTCGGCTTGTAATTTTTTGATACTATCCTGATAGATTTTCTGCTGATTTTGAATGGAACGAAAAGCTACATCGCGTGCATTCCTGAAATTTTCTTCCAAATCTAAAGGTGTTCGGGCAATATAATAACGATTTTTGTAAATATAGGTATGGTATATTGATTGATTAAAAGGGTTATAATCGTAATTCAGAATAGAATTGGCATAATCGCTAAGCTGATGTGTCCTGCTAAAATAGCGATAATGAGCACTTGTATCAATAAAGCTTATAGCACTATCGTAAGAACTCAAATACATATTATTTATCCCTACCTTATCGCTCTCAAAAAGATATTTATTAGTAGCCACTACAGCGGGAAACCATTCATTGGCATGCTGAAAATTACTCAATCGCTCCAGCGTGCTGTCCTTTCGCTGCGAATCGTAAACAAAAACATCAAAATCTCCTTTTGTACTATCACATTTCAGACGATTATTTATACGGTCGGACTGAAAAATAATTTTTTTACCATCCTTAGTAAATTTGGGATGTAAATCATCGGCAAAATCATCGGTAATGGCTTTATTAGTTCCTGAGGGTAAATCAAAGAGGTAAATATTAGTATGCCCTTTTTGTACGGCAGAGAGCACCATTTTCAGGCTGTTAGGAGAATAATCAAAATCAAGAATTTTATCAAAATAAAGCATTTGGCGGTTTTTCAATTTTTTTGTTTCTATATTATAAAAATAGAGCTGGTTTTTCCCTTTTTCTTCAATCATAAAAGCCAGAATTTTCCCTCTAGGATTCCAACGCATAAAAGGATATGAATAATCTGTTATTTGCTCCAGACTTTCGCCCTGTTTAAATATTTTCTTAAACTTCTCGGTCTGGATGTCGTAGATATAAATTTTATATTTTCCTAATTTATTAGTATTAAACGCAATATATCGTCCATCGGGGCTAACAGTTATGTTTTGATAGAAAGTACGTTTTTTAGAATGCTTTTTCAGGTTTTTAGCTTCCATTTTCTGCCGACCTTCAATATCGCTATCGTATATTCCTTTATAATAATCGTACCATTCGTCAATAATTTCTTTCAAGCCTAAACCTGTTGCACCCAAAAAACCACTTTCCGAATTTTTATAGATTTTTGTCAGATACAAAATATCGGTTATTACGCTTGTTCCGTAGCGCAAAGCCACAAAATGCCAGAACGAATGACCGGCAGTTCTTGCCTCATCGCCCGTCAGACGGTTAAAACGCTTATAGCGTCCAGTAACAATTCCATCGCGAACTTTATTTTCTATCTCGGTATCCCAATCATAAGATACATAATCTTCGAGCCCTTTTACAAACCAGTCGGGCAATGTCAGTAGGGTAGAATTGGTTACTTTCTTACGCAAACTTCCACCATAAAAAATCTCATTTATCAGTACATCGGCAATGGCAGCCCTAATCTGCCGCCGAAATTGGATATGGTTGCCATCGTAATAGACAAAGACTTTATTATTAAGTACACGGGTAACACCTCCTGTATTATACTGCTCGTTACCGGTAATCAAGCCCATATTCGACTGCCTGAAATCCGACAATCTATTGTAAACAATGATAATAATACGCTTAGAAAGGTTATAAGAGAATAAATTCTGAATATTACTCAGTTCCTCGAAAGCGGTTTGGGCAGTATATTTGGCTAATTCGTGGCCGCCGATATTAAAATATATATCAAAAGGCTGAAAACGATAGTAATTCCAGTAAAAATCCTTATACTGAACTCTGTTTTTTCCAAAAGTCATCTGCATTCCATTATAAAACTGGGCACTAAGCTTAGACACAAACAGACTAAATATAAGAATGATAACGATTTTTCGCATTTTTTTAACTTTAAAATTCAAAGGTAGAAAATAAAGAGTAATGAACAAAGAAGATTGGGAATTAGGAAACAGGATTCAAAATTTGGGATTTGGAAATAGGGAATCAGGACGAGTCATATTATGTTGTGATAAAAATTGTAAGGTATATGTAATATATTATCATAAATAGCTATATACTACTTAAGTATGGAATTTCATTTTTTTTTAAGTCTATTTTTAAAAAATAATAGAACGCTGATTTTTTATGATTATTAAGATGAATTAAGATTTTTTCGATTGTGAATAAGATTCCTTAATCGGTAAATGACATTAAATTAAATAAATGCCCAGTGAAGTCGGAGTTAAAAACTAAGGCTAACAGAGATAATACAATTTTTAGCGAATGTAATCTTTGAAAATAATGTTTAAGGCATCATCAAAATCTGTTAGCTTTGTAAAATTGCTCATAACTTCACCACAAGCAGGGTAATATCATCGCGCTGTTCGGCTGATCCTTGAAATTCCTGCATTACTTTCAACAAAATACTACGCTGCTCGTTCATATCCAAATGGGCAATTTCTCGCAATAATATCATCAGACGCTTTGTTCCGAAACGCTTACGATTAGTATTATTTTGGTCGATATACCCATCCGAACTAAGATAAAGAATATCGCCTTTCTTCAAGCTCAGCCCCTTATTCGTGAAATTTAATTCCTTTCGGCGTTCAGTTATTCCTCCAATCGAGGTTCTGTCTCCTTTAATTGTTCGGATTTCCTTCTTTTGGCCATCATAATAGATTAGAGAACGTTTGGCACCGGCAAAAATCATCTCTACGTTATTTTCTTGTTTATCTAAGCGTATTAAGCACACATCCATCCCGTCTTTATTCTCTGTTTGGTCTTGTTTTAAGGCTTTGCTTACCCCCAAATCTAAGTGCTTTAAAATTTCTGCTGGCGAGAAAATATTCTGCTCATTCACCACCGAGCTAATCAACCGGTTGGCAATCATCGACATAAAAGCCCCCGGAACGCCATGTCCGGTACAATCTATCACGGCTAAAAAAACATAGCTACCAATTTCTGAAAACCAGTACAAATCGCCCGAAACAATATCTTTAGGTTTATAAATGACAAAATGTTCAAAATATTGTTGTAAATTACTGTCTATTGGCAAAATAGCTTGCTGAATATCCTTTGCATAGCTAATACTGGCATTAATATTCTGATTTTGTATTTCAATTTTACGGTTTTGTAAGACTAATTTCTCTTTTTGTGCGTTTATTTCTTCGTTCCGTTGCAAAATTTCCTGTTCGGCCAATTTTATTTGGGTTATATCTGAATCTATGGCTACCACTTTAAAGATATTCCCCTCTTTATCTATCACTGGCGTAAGCGTAGTCTGTATCCACTTTTTTTGCCCCAATTTATCTTCTATACTACTTTCATACGAAATACTCTTTTGGCTATTTTCAAGTGCCTCAATCTGCTCTTTTATCCTTTTATTTGCAGTAGTTTCCAATAAATTAACGCCTTTTTTTTGTTTAAATTCGTCCAACGAATATCCATAAAGACGTTCAAAAGCAAGATTTACCCACTCAATATTCAGTTTTTCATTAAAAATAGTTACAGCATTATCCGTTTCGCTGGCCACAATAGATAATTTCTCCAATTCTTTATTTGTCTCGGCTAATAGCTCTGATTGTGTTTGTATCTCTTCTTTTTGCTGTTGAATTTCGGCTGTTCGCTTTTGTACTATACTTTCCAAATTTTTATTCTTATAATCTAATTCTGCACTTAATTCTTCATTATGAATAAAGGCTTTTGAAAAACGCAACGAAAGCAGATAAGACTGTGAAAACATAAAAATGAAAAGTCCCAGAGGAGCCAGTTCGGTAGAACGAATTATCATATTCACATCTAACATATCATTCACAATACAAAGGAAAAAAACTAAAGCTCCCAGACTAATGGCCACTGCTCCTTCTATTTTCAAAATAATATTTCGTATCATTTCGTAAGAATAGTAAATAATATAAACTAAAGTAATTAGCTGATAGGAAATTACAAAACGATTAAAAAAGGAAAGAGGAAAAAATACAACACTAAAAACAAATAGAGTAGTGATAACAGACAAAATATTTAGATACAAAAGTTTAACGGTCTTTGAAAAAATAGAATATAAGAAATAACCAAATAAAGGTGTGGCTACATAAAAGCTAAGATATTCTATTCGGTAGGAAAGGCTAAAGTTAATATGGGGGAATAGATAGCTTATGGCTTCGCCTCCGGTAAAAATAGTTCGTAGGCCCATTAAAAGACTAAAAAAAGCAAAAAGCAAAACCGATTTATCCTTACGCCGTAGGCTAAAAAGAGCAAAATGATAAATAGACATAAATAATAGTGCCCCAAACAACACAAAATCGTAGGCTAACCTCAGCATTTTATGTATAAAAATAGCCCAGGCAGAACCTATCTCTATGGGATCAAAAATACCGCCATGCCGATGGGCAAAATTGGATACTTGCAAAACCAAATGATTTTCGCCTTTTTCGAGAATTATATTTTTATAAGTTGGAAAAAATCCAGGTTTGAAATTGGTCTTTTCCTTGGTGATTGTTCCGTTTTCGGCTATTAATTGGCCGTTATAAAATAATTTAAAGGCGGTCATTAATTGTCCCACATGAATGGTGAGCTTTTGGGTATCAAAATGATTTACTAAGCGGAGATAGTAAGTGGCATAGCCTTTCCCTTTAAGTATCTTATTCTCATATTTATGCCCGTCCCAATAGCCGGGTACTTTTAGATAATCTTTCGGGCTATCTGAGGCTTTTATTTGTTCTATATTTACAAATTGTGAAGGAAAAAATTGCCATTCTCCATTCAAATTGATTACCTCATTATGGGCAATAAGACTTGAATCTACAACAAAAATCCCTTTGTCCTGTCCAAAACTAATTAGCGGAACAAAAAAGATATACAAAAAAGCTATTAAAGGAATTTTCTTTACTGTCATTTTAAATCCTCTCTATTTAGCGATGTCATAAAGTAAACTAAAATATTTTTAATAGCCAAAATTATCTTCTTCTTAATGAGAACTCATTTTTTAGACACTCACTTAATTTTTTCTGTTCTCTTATTCACCCAATAAATTCCCATTAACACCACAAACATTCCAATTAATTGCTGAGGAAGGATTTTTTCGCCATCCAAAATACCCCAGATTAACGCAAAAAAAGGAATTACATAGGTTACCGAAGCAGCAAAAATTGCGGAAGTATATTTTATGAGGTAATTAAAAATAACCACGGCTATGGCCGTACTAAACAAAGATAAAACGACTATTGCCGTGAGTGAAGAATAAAACTCGGGTGATTTAAGTGCCAAACTAAAATCAGAAAAAAGAAGGTAAGCTCCGGCAAATGGTCCTACTAAAAAAAGGGCAAGTGAAGCCACTTCCAATCCACTAAGCTCCGACAAATTATTCTTTATTTCATTAGTACTTACCCCGTAAGAGATAGTTGCAAGTAAAATTAGAAGAGCAAAAGCATTTATCCCAGAGCTCATACTACTTAAGTCATTAAACATAAGAAACATAGCACCTATTAGTGCAATTAGGATTCCCATTACATTAATCCATTGAACTTTTGAGTGGTAAAATAAGACACCTATTATCAACGTAAATAGAGGTACTGTGGCATTTAGCATCCCTGCAAGAGAACTGTTTATACGTGTTTGAGCAAGGGCGAATAAAACGGCAGGAAGTGCATTTCCTATAAAACCAACGATTAAAAGTGATTTTAATTTCTTAGCCCGAATACGCGCTAAAAATTTCAGGGCAAAAGGAGCCAGAAAGAGAAAGCCAAAAAACATTCTTAAAGTAGCTAACTGTAAGCCACTAAATGCGACTAATCCTTTTTTCATCAGAATAAAAGAGCTCCCCCAAATAAAAGCCAAAAACAATAAAACAGCCCACTGCCAACCACGCTGTTCCAAATCAACTAATGCAATAATTTTTTTCATACCATATAAAATAAGGCAGCAAAAGTACCCTTTTTTATGACATATTCTAAGCTGTAAATCAATGGTGAATTGTTAGTGCTGGCTGTGGATAGAGAATAGTTCGTTTTCAAACTATAATATACAAATAAATATGTCAGAATGCTTATTAATAATAAATAATCCATTGAATTTTCACATATGGCTAAAAATGACAATTTTGCTAAAATTTGTAAATATTTTTCTAATAACTTACTGATGTTCAAAAAGAAGCAAGTTTTAATATAAAAAATGCGATACCGGCACGGTATAAATCAAATTATTCGTGCATTAGTGGCTTTTTCTTTCTTTATAAACGAACTTTGTTATAATAAAAGGGGAAAAAAGCGTCATCCGACGCTTTTAAAAAATTCATTTGTATCTGTGGCTCTTGGTTCAAACCGGTTTCACCAACAAACGAGGCTCCATTTGCTCCATGATAGAATATTTCAGTCCTTCGCGACCAAAACCCGAATTTTTCACCCCACCATAAGGCATGTGATCAACGCGGAAAGTCGGCACATCGTTAATAATTACCCCTCCTACTTCCAACTCGTTAAAAGCCCTGTTCATGTCCAAAATGCTGTTGGTAAAGATTCCCGCCTGCAAACCATATTGTGAGTTGTTAATCTCTCGAATTCCCGATTCAAAATCAGCTACCTTTTCGAGCGTAACCACTGGGCCAAACACCTCCAAAGCGCACACATTCATCTGCTTTTTGGTGTTGGTGATAATCGTTGGTTCAAAATAAGTGCCGCGACGTTTGCCGCCATAGATCACTTTAGCGCCATCTGCCACTGCATCTTCCACCCAGCCTTCTACCCGCATAGCATTTGCTTCATCTATCATCGATGAGATCTCAGTTTCAGGATTTTCAGGGTTTCCAAACTTCAATTTCTTAGTCTCTTCGATAAATTTTTCAGAAAAGGCATCAAAAACATTTTCGTGCACATAAATTCGCTGCACATGAATGCACACCTGCCCCGAATAAGCATAAGCCCCAATCAAACAGCGATGCACAGCCAATTCCAAATCAGCCGAATCAGAAACCACCACACCGGCATTTCCGCCCAGCTCCAGCAATACCTTTTTACGTCCGGCCTGCTGCTTCATTTTCCAGCCCACAGCCGGCGAACCCGTAAAACTCAACATCTTAATTCGCTCATCGGTAACCAACTGATTACCTGCTTCTCTGTCCAAAGGCAGAACGGAAAAAGCACCCTTGGGCAAGTCGGTTTTATCAATAATCCGCGCCAGTTCGAGCGTTGAAAGCGGCGTTGAACGAGCCGGTTTCAGAATAATCACATTTCCGGCAGCAAAAGCTGGCGCAATTTTATGCACCGCCAGATTCAGCGGAAAATTAAAAGGTGCAATTCCGGCCACCAATCCAATCGGGAAATACTTTACTAAACCCTCTTTTCGGACACCGGCCGGTGTCCAGTCCAAAGACACATACTCCTTTGGCAAGCGCTTAGCCTCTTCGGCAGCTACAAGAAAAGTCTGTGTAGCGCGGTCAATTTCGCCCAGAGCATAGCGCATCGGTCTCCCTGCCTCCTGTGCCAAAACAGATGCCAAACGCTCTCTGTCACTTCGAATAGCATCCGAAATCTGCCGCAAAATTTCAAAACGCTTGTACGAAGGCATATTTTTCATTTCGTCCTGAACCGCTAAAGCTGCCTGTATGGCCAACTCTAAATCTTCCGTGCCCGCCTTCCATGTCTGCGCAAAATCCTTATTTGTAAAAGGATTGCTCACTACCAACGGACTTTCCGTCTGCCGGAATTGCCCGCCTACATATATATCATAAATCATTTATTCAAATTTTTAAGCATTTTATCCACCTCGTCCTTATAAGCCAAAGCCCCAGAATAATTATCCTTATCGCTCATTTCCAAACTGATTTTATCCAATTGCTTCATGTACTCTTCGTGGGTTTCCACCTCATTTTTAATATATTCTAAATCACTACTTTGCATATACGAGTTCGCAAAATGTCCCGTATCCTCGTCCATAGATTTCAAACGCTTTTCGTGCTCGCTAAGTTCGGCTCTACGTGTACCCAACTGCTTTGCCTGCTGCATCTTTTGTTTCAGATTTTCATATTGTTCCACAATTTTGTCGTACAATTGCATTTTCGATTTCGAGAGCTCAATTTGATTCAAATACCCCTGCACAATCCTATCGCATTGCTCCACCACTTCCGCATCGAGTTTTTCGGCATATTGCTTTTTCATATTTTCATACTCCTCCAGCGCCGTAGTCTTATGTTTTTCCTTGTAGTAGGAGTATTTCGCATTCGGAAAAAAATCTGCATAAGTGTCCACAATCGCATCCCGTGCCCAGTTGTCCAACTTACGAATTTCAGCTTCCATATTTCGCTTATCCTGTCGCGCCTTTTGTAACGCCAGATTCATCCGTTCCTCAATTTCCTTGTTCGGATCTTCCTCTTTGTCCTTATTTCCAAATAAATTCCAAGCCATTTTTATAAAATTTTGAGTTTTTTTTAGTTAACCTTTTTATGCAATTCATTAATACGAATGGTTATATTTTTTTACTATATAACGACTAAATAATCCCACGCACCAAAAGATTATCATTCTCCGGCTAATTTACAATTTTTTTAAAGGAATAAAAAATACTTTGGATAAGATAAAAAAATTCATTAATTTACAGTATTGATGCAATACGCTTTTTGTGTTAATGCAGCTTGGAAGTGAATTAGAAAATGACAAAATGGTAGCACGGAGTAATACACCAAACCAAACCCTTAGGGGCAATGATATAAGGAATAAGCCGAAAATCCTTTTTTTTAAAGTAGGCACTAAATTTTCATAAAATGGAAAAAATATCTTTATTATTAATTGCAGTAATTACGACAGTGAGTACTTTTGCACAAACAGCTGGCACATTCACCGATTCTCGTGATGGACACGTTTATAAGACCGTAAAAATTGGCAACCAAGTTTGGATGGCAGAAAATCTTGCCTACAAACCAAGTAACGGAAACTATTGGGCATACGATGAGGATCAAAACAATGTAAGCAAATACGGCTACCTTTACGACTGGAACAAAGCTTTAAAGGTAGCCCCTGCAGGCTGGCATTTACCTACAGAAGCAGAACTTGAAACTTTATTCAATCATATTGGCGGGGAAGGAGAAAAAGCATACAAAGCACTTATCAAAGGTGGAACTTCAAACTTTAACATCCTTACTGGCGGTTGGCGGTACGATGATGGTACTTTCAGCTTCAAAGGCTTTAATGCTGGCTTTTGGGCGGCTACTAATTTGGATAGTACAAATGCAGATTATTACTTCTTGTACTCAGAAAACAAGGATGCAGGCATAGACTATAACCTTAAAAGTATTGCTTTGAGTATTCGTTTGTTAAAGGACTGAGAATTCGATTATTCGTAAAGTATTTGTGTGTTTGGTCTAGAAACTGGTCGGATGGATAGATTTATTAAAACTATAAAAATAGACTACTCATTTACAACTGATTAATGAAGCCGTCCGACTGATTTTGATGCAAATTCACCTTTTTATACTGGACTCATTTATTATTTACAATATCGCCTGCAAGCGTTCGATTATTAAAAAGAAATGCAAAATTACGTTATGAATTACAAGTATTAAGTAAGTTATGATTTATTACTTGAGATTTTTCTTTTTTTAGATGAACTTTGGATAAGAAAATTTGTTGAGAAAAGGCCATTTTTCACGTATTGACTATTCCTTAAATTTTAAGGCCTATAATGGTAATATTATCACGTTGAAAAGTATTATTTTGCTATTTATCAAGCATATTTTCCAAAATTTGTTTTTGTTCCTGCATGTCAAGCCCGGCAATTTGATTTAATATATTTTCTAAATTTTTAGTTCCTATTCGTTTTCTTTGGACATTATTCTGATCTATAAATCCATCAGAAGTCAAATATAATAGGTAGTCTTTTTTTAATAGAATTTCCTTATTAGTAAAATTAAGTTTATTCTGAACTTTTCCTCCAATACTTTTTCTATCCCCTTTTACCCGAAATAATCGTTTTTCCTCTGATTTATAAACAAAAAAGGGGGCTCTTGGCACCGGCAAAGTAAACTTTCAACGGATAATCATTTGTATCGTTTTTTTCTTTTTGGTTTTTATTCTTGGGTAGGATATTATCTATCAGACAAAGACATATTAATAATTTTATAAACATGGCATATTTAGCAGGAAATGACTTTATTTTCAAATTACACTAAATTATACCGAAGAACCTAAATTTTTTCCCGAATAATAATCTCATTCAACAAACTATTTCCTATCATACTCATGAATGCTCCGGGCACACTGTATCCAGTACAATCAGCAATTACAACAAAAATTATCGGAGATTTCTTATTTTCAATAACAGAAAATCAATTAAAATAACCACTAACTATATCTTTAGGCCTGTATAGGATAAAATTATTTAGATACTTGTTCATTTTGTCTGTTGGCAAGGTAGTATCTATAAATTTGCAACTATCTAGCAATAAATGTATGAATTATTGTTGAAAAAACAATTCATATATTTGACTTTAAAAGAATAACCGACTGACACATATTTTCAGCCGGTTATTTTTTTATATCTGCTCGGTGAGGCTTCGCTTTAGACGAAGCCTTCACTTTTTTCTATACTATCCGTCCAGCCACTTGAAGCGGGTCAGACGGGTAAGTTTATGGATGCACACTAAATTATATTAAGCGTTCATTTCACGAATCATATTCAGCGCAGAACCATGCTTAAACCAATCAATCTGATTCTGGTTGTAGGTATGATTTACTTTAAATTCATCGGTAGAACCATCAGCATGATGAAGAACAACACTTAGTTGTTTTCCGGGCGCAAAAGCAGTCAAACCCAAAACATCCATTTGGTCATCTTCCTGAACTTTGTCATAATCAGCCGGATTGGCAAAAGTGATACCCAACATTCCTTGTTTTTTAA
>CAYQXT010000044.1:0-14474 GCA_964421365.1 uncultured Bacteroidaceae bacterium | reverse complement strand
AAACCCCAAAACCCCAAAACCCCTTTTCGCATATAAATATTTGAAAGAATTTATAATATTTAAATTTTAATATTTGAGAATCAAATATGCCGAGTAGCTCATCAGAATGTATTCAAGTCGTCATCAGATGTAGACCTCTAACATCTAAAGAAATAGCAAATGGAAACGAAGAAGTCGTAAAAATGTACAATGATGACGATAAAGGTGAAGTCATCACGCTGACCAATCGCCTGCGCCTGAAGCGGCTGGGAGATGTCAGCCAGGCAAACGATCACGAAGAAGAGCCAGGCCCTCCAGAACCTGGCCCCCTTGCAATTTGCTTGCTCCACTGTCTATAAGTAGGGTGTTGTCAGACATCTATTCTAAATATTTTTTTTGCTTACCGGGCTAAAAAATTGTACCCAGATAATCCACATCACAAATGTAAGGATATAAATGCTGTAATTAAAAAAAACATCATGATTAAATTGGCTGCTTGTTGGACAGCAATTTGCATTATAAACCAAGGCGATAACACGAATAATATTAATATTGATGATGAAGAACAGGCCTAAGGGAATATACCATAATTTATTCTTCCATGGACCAGGAAAGGCAATAATCAATCCGGTGAAAATTCCCATTAGGTTGCGCCCCAAGCATCCTCTGAGTAAATTTATTCCTTTGGGAGCATCAATAATATATATGATTGTATCTTTGACTGTTGTTTTAAGACCAAAAGTGTCCAGTATCGCTTTTGAAGCATGAAGAACAATATAGGTGAGTGCTTTTGAACTCTTATTGTATATGGGATCTATAAGTTCTGTGTAGCGCATAAAATGATAAAAAATGAGCCAAGCTATAATAAATAAAATTCCGTTTATAGCGAACTGAATTATAGGAGGGAGTGCTTTATATCGTTTAATCACTTTATGCAAATTAGACTTCTTCTTTCTTTTTTAATTTTTTTGCCCCGTAAATTATTCCAGCAGCTAATAAAAAACCTAATCCCCCATCAATTGGAATGGGTTGAATATCTGGAGGTGGAGGTTGCGCAATAGCCGATTGCATAAACTCTGGTGTCAGTATAAATAGGGCTATTAAAACGATTGGTATTAAAATTTTTTTCCACATAACTTAAAACCTTTGTGTTAATATACGTTTTTTGGGGATTTAAGTTGCATTTTTTTAGATTTTGAAATGATTTTTTTTGCAAAATCAAATTCCCAATTGTTTATTCCCCTTTTAAAAATTTTTCTAAAAGATATTTCGCTTGTAAAAAATCTTTTTGGGTAACAAATATTTTGATGTTATCCGAGCTTGCCGGCGAAATCCAACCGGCAAGCATACTAGATTGATAATCATCGCGAATAAGGCTTGGAATTTCGTTTTGATATAGAAATTCCTCTAAGGCTTTGATTTCTATCTGTGCCCCTTGATATAAAATAATGAGTTCATCACTTTTTGACATTTTACATCCTATATAAAAGTTCAATCATTAATTTTGTCATTTTGATTTCTGCTTTCTTGGCTACAATTTGAACTTCTTCGTGCGAAACTTGTACTATTCTGCCTTCTACACCTAAGTCTGTTACTATTGAGACACCAAATACCGGAATTCCTGCATGGCGGGCAACAATTACTTCTGGCACGGTTGACATCCCCACTGCATCGGCACCGGCTATATGATAAAATTTATATTCGGCAGGAGTCTCAAATGTGGGGCCAGTTGTTCCTGCGTAAACACCTTCTTGTATTTTGTAGCCTAAATCCTGTGCTATTTCGCGTGCCTTTGCTAATAAATTTTTATCGTAAGCATCGCTCATATCTGGGAAACGTGTGCCCATATTTTCATCGTTTTTTCCACGCAGGGGATGTTCTGGGAAAAAATTTAAATGATCGTTGATAAGCATGATGTCTCCTACTTCAAAATCTGGATTAACTCCGCCGCTGGCATTGGAAACAAACAGATAGGAAATGCCCAGCATTTTTAGTACGCGTACCGGAAAGGTTACTTCTTTCATGTTGTAGCCCTCGTAGTAGTGAAAACGGCCTTGCATCGCAACTACTTTTTTCCCGCCCAAATAGCCAAAAATGAGTTTCCCGCTGTGACCTTCTACGGTAGAAACCGGAAAATGAGGAATATCCTTATAATTTATTTCACTTACTTTTTCTATTTCTTCGGATAAGCCGCCTAATCCTGTCCCTAAAATGATTCCTATTTCTGGCTCTAAATTTGCACCTTTGCGTATAAAGTCAGCGCTTTCTTTTATTACTTTCCACATATTTAATAATTTGTTGATTAAAATATTTTTGTTCTTTTAAAAAATTAATTTTTATTGATACATAGTAAAAATCATCTTTATATTTAAATTTTTTATCTTTGAATTTTAAAAACCGTACGGCATCTTTTTCGGTAGTAAGTATGATTTTTGAGCCTTCGATTTTTTCATATTCTTTTATTATTTTTTCTAAATCTTCTTCCGAATAATTATGATGATCGGAGAAAGCTGTCGCTTTAACTTTTTTGTTTTCAGACTCTAAGGTCTGTAATAGGGGAGTGTTTTCTGCAATCCCTGTAATCAAGAAAATATTTTGATAGAACTGCAAAAATGAGGAAAAATTTTCTATTTTTCTATTTTTTTTGAAAATAGGGTAAATGTTTTTATATTTAACCGTGCTAAAATAAATTGATTGTGAGGGATAAAACTGTAAATTGGTTTGTATTATCCGTTGTTCGATGGGTTTTAATTTTTCGGGGCATTTACTGGTAATAATAATATGGGCTCGTTTTCTATTTATTGGAGTTTCGCGTAAGTGACCCTGTGGCATTATCTTATCTTCATAAAAAGGGTGGTTAAAATCATTTAAAAGGATGGATAAACCTGGTTTTATGCTTCGGTGTTGATACGCATCATCCAATAAGATTACTTCGTATTTTTCTTTTTGAGTAAGAATTTTTTGTACGCCTTCAACTCTGTCGGCACAGGCAAAAAATCCAACTTGAGGAAATTTTCGATACATTTGAAAAAGTTCATCACCGAGACTTTCGGCATTGCTTTGTTCTTGAGCTGCATAGAATCCTTTTGACTTTCTTTTATAGCCTCGGCTTAGGACGGCTATTTTATATTCTTTTTGACTTAATAGGTGAATTAAATATTCGATATGGGGTGTTTTCCCTGTTCCGCCAACGGTTAGATTGCCTACCGATAGAATGGGAATATCAAATTCTGTGCTTGGCAATATTCCCCAATCGTAGAATTTATTTCTGATTTCGATAATAATTCGATATAAAAGGGCAAATGGACTTAAAAAAAGAATTCGTAGAAATTTCATCTGTTTATTTTTTAATATTAACCACATAGACAGAATATTAGAAGGCATAGATTTTTGAACAATATTAGTTATTTTAATACATTTTAGTTGAAATTTTTCTGAACTTATTGCTGACTATTGTTCTGTATCATGTAATCATATTCTTGGTGTATAGATTTATCTATTCATGGGTATATCATCTGTTTATATTTTAAGATTAATCACATAATCAAATTTATAGCATCGCATTTATAAAACTCTGACAGGGTTTACAAGCCTGTCAGAGTTAGGCTACCAGCTTTCGCTCTGCGCCATATAATCATGCTTTGGGGTGTATATATTTATTTATTCATTCATTCATGGGTGTTTTATTATATAATTATCTGATGTAATCTTGATTTTTAAATAAAGTTTAGTTTTGACAAAAGACCTTGTCAGATAATTTATCATTTTCAATTCCATACTATTTTAAGAGGTAAGAGTGCCTGAACACCTCTATTTTTATTTAACATATCCAGCATTTCAAAATATTTTTCGGAAATTGGATTATTATTCCAAGTCTGTATTTTTACTCTGGCTTGTGTCCCTATTTCTTCCATGATTTGCTCAATGGGGCTTTTTTGTTTGGGATATTCGCTGATACGATATTTTGTGAGTTTAGCCATGGCGGCTGCCGATTTGAGTGCTCGCTCCAGTCCTCCATATCCGTCTATCAAATGTAAATCCAGGGCATTTGTTCCTGCCCATACTCGTCCCTGACCAATAGCATCTACACTGTCTCTGGCTATATTTCTGCCTTCCGAAACATGGGTGATAAAACTTTGATAAACTTCTTCTACCGATTGTTGGATAATATTTTTCTCTTCGGCTGTTAAAGGGCGGCTGATGGTTCCAACATCGGCATGTTGGGCTGTTTTTACGCCATCAAAATAGAGGTTTAGCTTTTCGTTGAACATTTTTTTTGCATTAAACATCAAACCAAAAACACCTATGGAACCGGTGATGGTTGTTGGGTCTGCAAAGATACTGTCGGCGGCGCAAGAAATGTAATATCCGCCCGAAGCGGCATAATCGCCCATAGAAACTATTACAGGTTTCACTGCTTTTGTGAGCACTACTTCGCGCCAGATAATGTCGGAAGCCAGTGCACTCCCTCCGGGAGAATTAACTCTGAAAACTACGGCTTTTACGTGTTTATCTTCGCGGGCTTTTCGAAATGCTTGCAAAATAGTTTCCGAGCCAATATTTTGATTGCTTTTTCCTGTGGCAATTTCGCCTTGCGCGTAAATTACTGCAATTTTATCCCGAATAAATTTTTTCTCTTTATGTGTTTTGGGAGCTTTGAAATAGTCGGTAAAACCAATTGTAGCAAGTTTTTTGTCTTTTTTTATACCTGTTTTTTCTTTTAATAAATCAATGAGTTGGTCGCGATACAGGGCTTTATCTACGAAACCATAGGCAATGGCTGTTTTAACATTAGAGAATACTTTATTATCGGCAAATTCTTGAATTTTTTCTACCGGTATATTTCTGGATTGGCTAATGTCGTTTAAAACGGTTTTCCACATGGCATTAACAAAGGTTTGTGTTTGCAGTCGGTTGGCATCACTCATTTTTTTGAGCATAAAAGGCTCTACGGCGCTTTTGAACTTGCCGTGGCGGATGATTTCAGGCTGAATGCCCAATTTCTCGAACAAGCCGGTGTAGAACATGATATTGGCTCCAAAACCATGAAAATCAAATCCTGCTTCGGGTTGTAAATATAAACTATCAGCAATGCTGGCGAGATAATAGGCACTTTGGCTCATATTGTCGGAGTAGGCCAGAATAAAATTGTTGCTGTCTTTGTAGGCGGTAAGCGCATTCCTGATTTCCCTGATAGTCGATAATCCGGCGTTAATATTCGAAACATTTAGTAAAATTCCTTTAATATGGGAATCATTTTTTGCTTTTTTGATGTTGGCTAAGATTTGATTTAAGCCTATTTTTTTTGTTGAATTAAATCCAGGAATGTTGATGTTCTCAAAAGGATTCCGGGAACTCCTATCTACAATCTTTTGGTCTAATTTTAGAATTAGAACACTTTGGGGCGCTACTTTTACTTCTTTTTTCTGGGAAGAAGCTATTGCTGCAATAATGCCAAAAGAAATAAAAAACAATAGCAGGCTGCCTAAAATCAGGCCTACTATACTGGCAAAGGTAAATTTGATGAACTCTTTCATTGTTTGTTGATTTTTTTACATTAATTTGCCACTAAAATATAAAATTATTGTCAATTGTGTGTACGGAATATCAAATTGTAAGAACAAATTTAAAATATATTATTTTTGGGAGTATTTTTAGTTTTCTCCTTACACACACTGCCATGGGGCAGACAGAACATTTTACGGCCTATACGAAAATTGCTGAAAGAAGTTTTGATAGACGTGTTGCTGCCGAATGGGAAAAAAGGGAATATCTTGTTTTAGTTTGGAAAAATTATCCTGAGGTTTTGTCTGAAATTGCGCATTATGCACAGGATGAGGGTCAGGTTTTGATTTTGTGTAGAGATTCACAGGAAGTGAAAAAATATTTCCGCCTTCATTTTTATCAGACTAGAAAAATAAAATTTTTGAATTTTGATTTTAATTCCCCATGGGTGAGGGATTATAGTCCGGCAAATTTGTATCAAGAGGGCAGTTCTGACTTTATGTTGGTGGATTGGCTTTATAATCGACGGCGTAAAGATGATGATTTGTTCCCAATGCAATTGGCACAATTTATACAGCGACCAATTATGCAGCTGAGTATTGCTGATAGTGGTGTGGTGCAGATAGGTGGAAATCTTATGACTAATGGTCTTTGTTCGGCTTTTTCGTCTAATTTGCTGCTCAAAGAAAATGCTCGCTTAACCGAAGATAGTCTCAAATTTTATTTTCAGCATTTCCTCGGGATTAAGAATTATGTACTTTTAGATACACTTCCTTATGATATTATCCACCATATAGATATGCATCTTAAATTAATCAATCCGAGTACTATTCTGGTAGGAAAATTTCCTGATGGAGTTTCAGATCAGCCTTATATCTCCAGAAATATTCAAAAAATTAAAAAGCATTATAAAACTTGTTTTGATACCGATTATCGCTTTGTAGAAATTCCTATGCCCGATGATTTTGGGCGTTATCCTGATTCTTCTGGCTGGGCTGATTATCTGACCTATACAAATTCTCTGATATTCAATAAAACGGTTTTTGTTCCGGTTTATGGCAATTCGTCAGATGATTTTGCTTTGGCTATCTATCAAAAAAATTTTCCGGCTTATCGTATTATTGGTATCAATGTAGATAATCCGATAATGGATGGGGGAGCTGTACATTGTTTGACTTATTCCGTACCGGCGGATACAGCCTTTATTATCTGGCATGAGAATCAAAAATATTTTTCTGCTTCTCAAAAGAACTTATCTTTTTATGCTACTGTTTTTTATCCTAAACAAATACAGCGCTTACAATTATTTTACCGCTTTGATAAAAAAAATAGTTTCAGACAACTATTTATGAAACAGGATGATAGTTTGGGCGTTTTTTCCTGTACTTTGAATTTTCCAAAACACGAAAAGCTGCTAAATTATTACATTCTGGCGCAGGCTGTGGATGGGCGAACGGAAACTTTACCTATGACTGCACCGGAAGGTTTTTTTACTGTGCAGCATCATAATAAACAAAGACTTGTTTTGTCCTTGCCGAAAGATACGCCGGAAGTTAAAAAGCGAATTTTGCCTCTTCGTGCCCAATTTTCGGGTATGGATGCCGATGAATTACTTTTTTATTGGAAATCCCTGGATGGTTTGAATATGAAAAATGCGAATAAAGTGAATGCAAAGGTGTTTTTTCCAATAAAATCTGCAAAAAAAGTTTATTCTTTTGTTTTGATGGTTTCAGATGGCGAAAAATTATATTCGGATACGCTTAGGGTGACGTTGGAAAAATAAGAAAATATTAATTCACAAATAAAATTTTGGTAACATAAGTCTTTGAACCATTCGGATTGCTGCTAAAGACAAGGTAAACACCTGTGGCTACTCTATTGCTAGAGAAATTTTTCCCATTCCAGATGGCTTGGCCACCAAGAGCTTTGGTTTGATTTACCAAATGACCGGTTATATCGGTGATCTTTAGCTCTACATCACTCACTAAGCCGGTTATGGTAATGTCGCCCGAATAATCAGGACGTACAGGATTGGGAAATACATAAACATCAAAATATTCATCATGACCGGTGGTGGCTGAGCCACGGTATGAAATCAGGCCTTTGTCGGTGGCAAAGAAAATTTCGCCGCTATTGTCATTTATCTCAATGTCTTTTATGTGGTTTGAAATCAGTGGACTGTTGTCGGTGTTGAAACTTACAATGGTTTGTTGGCCATCGGCAGATACCAGAAAAACGCCACCGCTTTCAGTGCCTAGCCATTTGCGGTTTGCACCGTCCACTGCCACAGCTGTAACATTTTGGGTTTCCAGCAGATATTGAACTACGGTATCATTTTCCTGCTCGAAAACGCGAACCTGAGAGGCATAGAAATTGTCGTTGTTTTTAAATCCGCCGGGATTGAAATAACTCACAACGCCTTTGTCGGTGCCGAGCCAGATTACGCCGTCTTTATCTAATGCAATATCATTTACGCCATTGGTTATCAAGTTGCCGTTTTCGTTGATGAGGCTGAGTTGGCGGTAAGTATCATCACTTTCATTATCTATGGTGTAGTTATCATTATAAACCAGTAGACCATGCCCACGAGCCAGCACAATCCACTTCTGATTGTAATCGTCTATAATCATTTTGCTTAGTGTAGGTGCCTGAATTTGGTTTCCAATTTCAAAACTTTTCCATTTACCATCGTTTTTGAGAACTTTAAGAGGGGCAGAAACACTGCTGTTGGTAATCCATAGATTGTGAAAGTCATCAAAGGTAAGGCTACCGATGCGGATGTAATTTTGGGTAAAAGGCGCTATATTTTGCAGGGGGGAATTATCCTGATTATAATTTTTTTCTAATTTACCATCATAGAATACATAAACACCATTGGACCATGTGCCGCCGTAAACGCGTTTGTTGTCGTAGGGGTCAATGGCTAAGCTAATCAAATCGGAGGCCTTTTCCTGCCATAAAATAGTCGAATTCCAGGTTTCATCATAAAAACTAAATAATTCGATTTTGTTGAAGCGGTTGTTCCATGCTAAATCTAAGCCACCGCCTGCTACGTAGAGGTAATCGCCTTTTGAGGCGATGGAATAGGCTGCCGAATACTGGGGTGCATTGGGGTAGATGGCTTTGAAACTGTTGTTTTCGTAAGCTACAAGACCGAGATAATCATCTGCAATGTATATGTTTGAGCCTTCTTTGAGGCAATAGTGTGGATTAACATCTCCAAAGCCGTAATTGTCGATTTTTTTATTGATATTTAAGTTCAAGTCGGCAATTTCTATTTGTTTTTGCCCGATAATATAATATTCATTATTATAATTATAAAAAGCTCTTATTTCGTCTTTTGTTTCGTATTTTTTTTGCCAGTTACCTTTATAAAGGTAAATCTGTGTACTATCTCTAAATTGTGTGCAAATAGCTAATTGATTGTTGTTTCCACTTATTTCGTTTATTTTATCGTAGGCAAAAGGGAGGCTTTTGTTTTTCCACACCGAAAAATCTTCTAAATAGGGATAATTTAAAGGAGCTACTTTCATAACGCTGTCGGTGAGGGCGTAAATAGAGTCGGCTGAGAGGTATAAATTCAGAATATTTATTTGCTCGCCTTTATTCCCTATGAAATAGGTATTTTTAATTTCGCGTTTGTTTAAATCCAGAACAACAATACCAAAAGAACAGGAGAGATAGGCATAGTCATTATTTATTAAAACACGGTTAACCTGAGGGGAAATGAGTTCTATTTTTTGATGAATATCCGAGATATTGTATATGCTACCATCATCATAAAGTAGGTCTATGTTGGCATCGGCGTACACCAGAACTGTTAGTTTATGTTTGGCTGAATAGTGAGCATCTATAATATCAAAATCAGAGAGACCATTTATTTTTGAGTATTTATTAATGCTTTTTTCGCTTTTATCGTAGCCGAACATGGCTTGTTCGGTATAGGCCAGAACCGAAGTTGGATTAATGCTTATGTGGTATATATGTGAGTAGGCAAAATGGTCGCGCCACTGACCAATTCCTATTTGGGCGCGTATAATAAAGGGGAGGAGCAGGAGTAGTAAAATGTTTATATACTTCATAGTATTGATTTTAAATTTGCCAAATTTAATAACAATTTTTTTATATAATGACTCAGGGTTTCACTTTGAGTGAAACCTTGAGTTATCGTGGGTTGTAAATGAGAATTTTACTTTGGGTGAAACACTGGTTTGTTTTAAAGACTTAAACGAAACCGCTACCAAAATACTGAAAAAAATTTGTTATTTCATTTTAAATCAATACATTACAAAAAATATGCATAACAAAAACGATACCGGTTCGGTATTAGTCTGCCGATATGGCTTGCCCTTCGTAACCGGTGTCGATTTTTTTCCCGTTTTTATATACGTTCCCTTTTGGGGTGAGGATATAATAATTGTTACTGCCGGCTGCTAATCCAATGGCATCATATCCGGTGTCGATTTTTTTTCCGTTTTTATATACATTGCCTTTATTGGTTAGTACATAGAAATCACCATTTGTGGCAGCAATATCTATTCCTTCATAACCGGTGTCAATTTTTTTGCTATTTTTATAAATATTTCCTCCTTTTGTGAGGACATAAAAATTGTTTCCTTCGGCAGTGATCGCAATTCCTTCGTATCCGGTATCTATTTTTTTTCCGTTTTTATATACATTTCCTTTTGGTGTGAGTACATAAAAGTTTCCATTGGCAGCAGTTATATCAATTGCTTCGTAATCGGTGTCGATTTTTTTTCCATTTTTATATACATTTCCTTTCTTTGTGAGGACGTAGTAATTTCCGCCATCGGAGGCTATGGCATAGCCTTCATAATCGGTGTCAATTTTCTGCCCGTTTTTATATACATTTCCTCCTTTAGTCAATACATAATAGTTGTTAGATTGCGCATTAAGATTTATTGCTATTGAAAATAGTGCGATACTTAATAATAGTTTAATCGTTTTCATAATTATTTGGTTTTGATTAGAATTAGTTAAATTGTGAATGGTCAATTATATGAAGATTTACCGAACTTTTGGCAATCCTTCATTTTGTTTTTATGAAATAATTTTGGTTTTGGGGTTTTTATTTCACAATTTCTTATTTTTTTTCTATTTAAACAAGTATTTTTTGTTTTTATTTATAAAATCCTCTTTTATGCATAAAACTTACTCTGTAACTTATTATCGGGATCATTCCTAATTGGTATGTCTTTTCAATTTTTTGAGTATAATTATTATAATGAATACCAAACATATTCAAATGATTTGTTAGGTTTTGGATGTCTAAGCGCCATTCACCAGTCCATTTTGGGCGGTGTTTTACATACCGGAACTGAAAATCAATACGAAAATAGGGTTCGGCCTGTGCCCCATAAATACTGTCCTCGCGATAGGCAGCATAGCCTCGTGCTATGGATTTTTGTAAATCAATAGGAGTATATCGGCGTCCGCCGTAGCTATTTATGCGGGCACTAAAGGCGAGCATTTTCCTGTCGGAAATATTTATTTCCCGGCCTCCTAAAACTTGTATGGCATAATGATTATCAAATGCGGTACTGTACCAAGGGGTATTATTCCCTTTGTAGTGCGATTCGAATAGGGAGACACTTATTAAATAATAAGTTCCATGTTCGTAAAATTTTTGTAGCATCATTTCTATTCCTTTATTTATTCCAATCCCTTTATTAACCAGAGGTTCTGCTATCAAGCCGCTAAGGGTGTTTATGGTAGAGATAGGCGAACCTGCTTCATCTTTTACTGGTAGTTGGCTGAGATACTGGTAATAAATTTCGGTACGGTAGAATAGATTAGTACTGATATTGTAGGTATAGGCTAAGCTGAAGTGATTGGCCTCCATTAAATTCAAATTTTTATTGGGGTAAATGGTGTTCGCTGTCGAATCCTGCGTTTTGTAAAAATATTGTTCTGCTGGTTCTGAACGGTGTAAGTCGGCATAGCCAAAGGAAATAGAATGCCGGGGATGAATTTGCCATTTTAGATTAGCCCTTGGTTCGGGATAAATTTTATTATTCAGACTAAAATACATGAGATGAATTCCTATATTAGTAGTCCAAGCAGGAGCAAATTGATATTTGAGATTGGTAAATGCCTGTGTGTATGAAATATGTCCATCTGTTCTTAGATTGTAATTTAATACGGAAAGTAAAGTATCGTTTTTTTCAATAGCAAATTTAAAAGGATTAAAGCTGTAATCAAAGCCTGTTTTCAGGCTGATAGATGGACTATATCGGTAATTTAAGCTGGAATGCAGCGTGGTGAATAAATTTTCTATTCTGTACTTGTATATACTTTGTGCACTATCGGTATTAAAGAGTTCATAATGGTTATTGGTGCCGGATAGTGAAATGGAATTTTTGATGAATATTTTTTTGCCTATCCAGTATTTATGCCTTATGCCAACGATGCCCAAGTTGTAACCATAGTTATTTTTGAGTCCATTTAAGGATTCGTAGAGTTTGCTTAGTCCGCCTAAGCCCCAAAAATCAAAATTTCCGGTTTTTTTTGTTGGAATATTAAATTTAAAAGCCAAATCCTGATAGTCGGGGATAGCATCACCTGCAATATTTATTCCGAGACGACTTAGTAGGTTGAGTGTTGAATAGCGGTAATTGATAAGATAAGAACTGTTTTCTCCAATGCGAAGTGGTCCTTCGGTGGCCATAACCAGACCTAATATTCCTGCCTGAAAATCAAATTCATTGTACATATCATTTCCGTTTCTCAGGTGAATATCAAAAATACCGGAAGTGGCATTGCCATATTCGGTTGGAAAAGTACCGGAGAGAAAATCGGAATTTCCCATCATAAAACTACTGAGCATACTCACCGTGCCTCCTGTGGCGCCAAAATCCGAAAAATGATTAGGATTAGGTACTTCTACGTCTTCTATACGCCATTGTAGACCCTTGGGCGAATTTCCTCGTACAATTATCTGGTTATCTGCATCATGCGAAGAGGTGATGCCCGGAAAAGCACTGACCATACGGGAAGGGTCGTTTATACTACCCGAAAATTTGGACGTTTCTTCTACCGAAAATTGTATGGCACTCACTACGGCTGCCGGATTTAGAGGGGCTGATTTTTTATTTATCGGAACAACAATAATCTCACTTAAATTCATATCAATCGGCTTCAGAGCGATATTGATGATGGCTTCGTGCCCGGCTTCTACGTATAAGTCTGATATTTCTTGTACTTCATAACCAATATATTGAGCTCTAATTCGATAATGCCCAACGGGTATATGCAAAAAATGAAATTCGCCACTTGGACTACTATTCGTTCTTTTAACCGGATTTAGGTTTTCGATGCTTATCATGGCATCTTCCAAGGGAAGCTGAGTTTCGGCATCCTTAATTTTCCCTCTAATATTCTGATATAGTTTCGCTTGTTGGGGAAGTGCATTTAACCAAAAGGCTAAAAAAAATAGGGTCATTAATATTTGTTTCATGTTCTCTTTTCTGTTATCTATAATAATACCAATATAAGTTTTTTTTTTTGTTAAACTATTTTTAAGAATTAAATTAAAGATTTTTTTTAATGTAAAAAAAAATACATTTGCAACGAAATTAAATTTTATAATGGCACAAGCAGTAATATTGTTGGGCGGAAATCAAGGAGACCGATTTATGTATCTTTCTAAATCAAAAGAGTTTATCTCTAAGCAGATTGGTAGTCTTCGTAAAATTTCTTCTATTTATGAAACCGAAGCCTGGGGTTTTAAGGCCGAACAGGATTTTTTGAATCAGGTTTTGGTGGTAGAAACTCTGCTTAAACCAATGGACTTACTCCACAAAACCCAGCGGATAGAAAAAATTCTGGGTCGTGTGCGTCCGGCGCATTCGCATGGCTATGTATCACGCAGTATTGATATTGATATTTTATTCTATGATAATGAGATTATAGAAACACCTGATTTACAAATTCCTCATATCTATTTGCATCACCGCAAATTTACACTTGAACCTTTGGCGGAGATTATTCCTTTTTGGTTACATCCTATTTTTAATAAATCGGTAGAGGAATTAGTCATGAATTGCAAGGATACTTCCAAGGTCAGAAAATTGGTAAAACGTTACGCATAATAATTGTTGATGGTGAATTATAAATTGTGAATTCTGTTTGTCGCCAAAGAATAAAATTAATAATACTGGACTTAAAAATCCTCCTTAATTTATTTTTTGTACTTACGCTATGCGTCGATACAAAATTTAAATTATTTCATAAAAGACTTAAATTTTAACGAAATATATTTATTTTTACGGAATATCTAGAAAAAACTCATACTATAAGAGTAGCGTAAGTACAAACGTTAGTTGGAATTAAAATGAAATTAGCAGAAAATAAAATTGATACTACTAATCAGATATTTACTTTTTGGAAATAAATGAGTCCAGTATAAAAAGGTGAATTTGCATTGAAATCGGTTGGACGGCTTCATTAATCAATTGTAAGTGAGTTGTCTATTTTTACAATTTTAATAAATCTATCCGTCCAACCGGTTTTTAGACCGAACTCATTGGTGATATTTGGATTTATTGTTTGGAAAGAAGGTAAGATTGAATATTTAAAGATGCTGATAATATGTGGTTTATCCGAGTTTGGCGCTATGTTTTGTTTTATGTGAAACTCTTGCTACAAGTGCGGTTGAGCAATTGACTTGTCCTGAATCCAGACTCCCAAATCTCAATTCCTGATTCCTGAATTCTTATTTATTTTCCAAAGGTATATTGTCCGTTTTGAATATTCAGAACTTCAAATTTTCCGGCTTTTGTAGAGCTATTGTTTAGTTTTATCCATTCTGAATTGTCATCCTTACGGAAATATAAATTGGGGTGATTTTGTGGGTCTAATATTTCAAAAGTCGCATCTATTACTTGCTTGTCGGGGCTTAGTAAGGCTATGTCCCAAAAAAATGGAATACTTTGAATGCTTTCTTGTGCTCGGGCCGGTGGCGTATAATG
>CAYQXT010000043.1:0-14564 GCA_964421365.1 uncultured Bacteroidaceae bacterium | reverse complement strand
AGCTCCCGATGAAAATTCGATTCAACAATGTCTTGCTGTGGCTGATGCTATGGCCGACAGATTGCATGAGCTTTATCCAGAATAAAATTTGGGATTCAGAAATTAGAATTTGTGAAAACGCTTCTCAAATTTTAATTTCTGAATCTCAATTCTTATTTTCCGATAAAATTAGCTTTTCGCCTTTCCATAAAGGCACTTGTACCTTCTTTGAAATCTTCGGACTCAAAGCAACGGGCAAATTCTTCTATTTCGGAGTTAAATCCATTTGTATTTTTATCGAAATAGGCATTCACACATTTTAGAACGCCAGCAATAGCTACCGGCGATTGTTTTAAAATTCTGCTTAAAATGTTTTTACTTTTTGTCATTAAATTAGCCTGTGGCACTACATAATTTACAAGGCCTAATTGTAAAGCTTCTTGGGCATTAATCATCCCTGCGGTAAGCAAAAGCTCGGTAGCTTTTGTTCGACCAATAAGCCTTGTTAAGCGTTGTGTACCAGCATATCCTGGTGTAAGTCCTAAGCTCACTTCGGGTTGTCCGAATTTGGCATTTTCTGAAGCTACACGCAGGTGGCAAGCCATAGCTAATTCACATCCTCCCCCCAAAGCAAAACCATTTAGGGCTGCCAATACGGGTTTGGGCGAATTTTCTATCTTTGCGAGGATACGCTGTCCGTTGGCAGATAATTCTTTGGCTTGTTGTGCATTAAAATTTACAAATTCTTTAATATCAGCACCTGCCGCAAAAGCTTTTTCTCCGGAGCCGGTAATAAGTAAAGCCCATACTTCCTGATCGGCAATAGCTAAATCAATAGCCGACTCTAACTCTGCGAAAACATTAGTATTCAGTGCATTTAGTTGTTTCGGACGATTTAAGGTGATTTGAAAAATACGTCCGTCTTTTTCGGTTAATATTGTTTCGTAAATCATTAAATTTATTTTTTATTTAATATTTGATCAAAGCTACATTAGTTGGCTAAACTATCCAAATTTTATTTTTGAAAGCTAGGCCTCCGACCTATATATTGCCTCAATAAAATAGCTTTTCTATTTTTATGTTCAAATAGAAATTATGAAATTTTTATATAAATTGGATAAAGAAGCACAAATGTTTGCTCGGATAAAACAAAAGAATTTTTATTTTTAAAAAATAAATTTTCTCTTTAAAAATATTTTACGTCTGTATAGCAGTAATATGTGGCGCTAGGGAGTTATTTTTTAAGAAAACTCAAGATTTGCATTTCTGCAATTGTTAGGTAAAAAATAGTATCAAATAAGCAGTCCTGTGTATGTAGCCGCTTAAGGGCATTAAATTAGCACTTGCAAATATTCTGAAAAATCGTTACTTTTATGTCTATTTTAGATAAAATGGGCATGAAAAAAAAAATATTATACTGGAAAAATTTCTTTTTATATGAAATATGGTTAATTGAGCATGAACGCTTTGCCCGATTAAAGTCATTCTTTTACCGGATTTTGCAGGTAATTGTTCTTGCGGTAAACAATTTTTTACGAGATAAAATCCAATTACGTGCTAGTGCTCTAACATTTTATCTAATTTTATCAATAGTGCCTATTCTTGCTATGGCTTTTGGTATTGCCGAGGGTTTTGGTATTTCTAAACTTTTGGAAAGTGAGTTGCGGCAAACTTTTCAAGGGCAGGAACAGGTTTTGGAATTTATGCTTAAATTTGCTCATTCGATGCTGGATACGACCAAAGGTGGGGCTATTGCAGGGGTTGGTTTGCTTATTTTATTTTGGTCGGTAATGAAATTACTGAATCATATAGAAGATGCTTTTAACAAAATATGGAAAGTTCGTAAGGCAAGAACTTTTTTACGAAAGCTCACCGATTATTTTTCGATTTTGCTTTTTGCTCCGGTTTTGATGATTTTGGCTTCGAGTACTACTATTTTTATCACCACCCAAATTGAAAGTATTATTGCTGCTCATAAAATTCTGAATTTTTTGTCTGGATTTATGATTTGGGCTTTTCAATTTATCCCTTATTTTTTCCTCTGGCTACTTTTTACACTTATTTATATTATTTTACCCAATACTAAGGTAAAATTTGTACCGGCATTGATTGCCGGAGTGATTGCCGGAACGGCTTTTCAACTTACGCAATGGGCTTATATTAATTTTCAGATAGGAGTTTCGCGATATAGTGCTATTTATGGTAGTTTTGCTGCTTTACCTTTATTTTTAATTTGGGCACAGTTGAGCTGGGAAATTATTTTAATTGGTTCAGAATTGGGTTTTTCTATCCAGAATGTCTCTCGTTACAGGCATATCAGTCTTTCGGAAGATTTAAGTTTTAGTTTGAAATTTAAAGTTGCTTTGGTTCTATTGCAGAAAATTATTTTTCCTTTTTTAAAGGGTGAATCGCCACCCGATCGGGATATTCTTTCGGATAAAACGAGGTTACCTTATACAATTATCAATCAGGTTTGTAATCTTTTATTGGATACAAATTTGATACATCTGGTAAGTTATGGTAACGATTTGGAAGGCTTTGTACCGGCTCTAAATCCCGATGATATAAATTTTGCTTTTGTATATGAACGTTTATCTACATTGGGTTTAAATACTTTGCCTACCTTAGATTTAGATCAGTATAAAGTTTTACAGGAAGTGGTAACAACGGTGGAACTATCACGCCAAAAAGCAGAAACTAATTTTTTGATTAAAGACCTAATAATTAATTCTTTCTGAAATTTTATATAGAGCTTTTGCAAAGTTTAATTCTGTTTGCAGATTGTAAATGAATTACATCTCTAAAAATTTGTAATACATTTACCTGATTGGTTGGTCGGATAAAATATTGTTTCACAAAAGAAATACATTATAATATATTTTTTTGATTATCTGTTTGATATAGATTTGTGAGCGCGATTAGAGTAAAATTTAGCAATATTTTATATCAAAAGCTTATTTATTTTTTTTCAGCTTATTTATTTCTGCTTCAAGTAGTTTAATTTGTTTGATATAATTGTCTTTAGTACTTTTAAGCATAATTTCTAAGAGTTTATTTTTCTCCAACAGTTGTTTTTCCTTTGTTCTTAGTTTTTCAGTTTCTTCTGTTTCTGATTTCTCTATTATTTTGGTACCAATAAAAAGGATTTTATTCACTGTTTCATTTTCATTTTTAACCGGAACGTAGGTTCCAAAAATAGGTATCGGAGTTTTGTCTTTTGCAATAAGGATACATTGTCCGGTTTGAATATTTCCTTCATTTAAGTAACTCCATAAGCCTTGGTATTCTTTTGAAGCTTGCATTTTTGCCGAAATCAGAATAGCGTGTGATTTTCCAATTAATTCGGTGGGACTAAATTTTAACTCCCTGCAGAAATTTTCGTTAGGGAATAGGATTTTCCCTTTATTATCCATTTCAAGCATGATGCTTGTTTTATTGATTGCTGCCAGTTGAGCTAAATTTTCTTGTTCTGTCGATTTTAATTCTAATTGAGTGTTTATAAGCTCTTTTATCTTTGTTTCAAGATTAGTTTGACTATTTTTAAATTGCTCTTCTTTCTTTTTTGCCGAGTTTAGTGCTTTTCTGAGAATATCTTCGTTGGCTTTTAATCTTAGGTTTGCTTCTTCTAATTCTTTTTGTTTTTTTGACATTTCGTCTTGTGCCGTATGGAGAGCTTCAAAATTCTGGAGCATCTCTTCTTCCTGAGCGGTCATTTCTTCTGCTTGTTCTAATAGCTCTTCTTTTTGTTTTTGAGTTTGGGTAACATCAATGGCTAATAATAGCACTTTATTCAAATCTTCATTATTATCGAAAATTGGGGTATAGGAAATATTCAGCCAGGCATATCCGTTTTTTGTTTGTATTTGGATTACTTCGTCTATCATTTGGCCTAAACGTATATTTTCCCAAAATTTATTAATTTCTTCAGTCGAACGAAAAGGTTCTATGGTCTCAAAATAGTTACGGTTACGTAAATCGCTATATTCTAATTGTACTAAACGCAAGAATTTTTCATTCACTTCTGAAATAAGACCTTGAGCATTTAACTCTAGCATGAGCATAGAAGCATCAATTGCTTCAAGAATACCGCTTATTTCGGCTTCTCTTCTTGCTCTTTCTTCCTGGGTGGCTTGCAATTCCTCCAGATTCTGGCGCATCTCTTCTTCTTGTGCCTGCATTTCGTCTGCCTGACGTCTGGATTGTTCCAAAAGTGTGTTTGTGCTTTCGCGAACTTTAATAGATTGTATCGTGGAGGCAATAATTTCGCCTACTTTTTCAATAAAAGCAATATGAAAGTCTTCAAAAGAAGTAAATGAAGCTATCTCTACTACACCAAAAACTTCATTATTCATTTTTAATGGAGCAATCAGTAGGGTATTGGGTTCTGCTTCACCTAAGCCGGAACCAATAACAACGTAGTCTGCCGGGAGCTCTTTCAGATAAATGGTTTCTCCTTCAATGGCAGCAGTACCTACTAATCCTTCTCCGGGTAAAATCTTTTTATCTATAAATTTTCGTCTGTCGTAGGCAAAGGCCGCTTTAAGTTCTAAATATTTTTCTGTATTTTTTTTATCGGGAACATTAAATATGAAAATGGCACCTTGACTACCCTTAACATATCTGGTTAGCTCACTAATTATTTGATAATTAAAGGTTTCTATGTCCTCAAATTTGTCCCTCAACAAATCGGAGAATTTATTTAGTCCCTCGTTTGTCCATTTGCGCTGTTCGGCTTCTTTATTCCTCTTTACTTCTTCCTGTTTAGCCATATTCAGGTTATCTCGCATTTCGATCAGAGCTAGGCCAAGTGTGTCTTTTGCACCAGAAATTTTATAATTAACAGAATAGTCTCCGGCTCCAATTCTTTCGGCAAATTCGGTTTTAGACCTTAAGTCGGAAGTAAGAACAAATAAATCATTATTGATGCTTGATATTTCATCAATATCGTCTATTTTTTCAATATCATCTGGAATTTCTCCTTTGCTCAATTGCTGAATCCATTTTTGGAGATTTCCGAGAAAATTATGAATTCGTTTACTTAAAAATTGAACTGAAATAAATGTAACTAACAATGATATAACTAATACAATTAATGTTATTAGAATTGAATCATTATAGAATTTAATTTTGAGGGTATTTATATCTGTCTTTATTAACTGTACGGTTGGATTTATACGCTCCGACTGTCTGCCTAACTCTCCCCGCAAACCATGATCATAATCTATCCCAATTTCTTGATTTATTTGTTTTATAAGATTCAAGTAGTTGCTGTAATCGGCTAAATTTGTTGTGATTAAAGTTTTTGTGTTATTGTTTATTGGCAAAATATCTAACAAAGAGGTTAGTTGCCTGAATGTATCCCGCAGTTTGTTGTAATTTGAAATTAATGGATTTTCTGTGTATTGGTTTTCTTGTTGTTGAATTATGAGCAGTAATTCATTTAGTTGAGGATCTATGTTCAACTTGATTAAGTTACTAATGGCTTTTTTTAGTTTGGTCGTAATACCAAAATCTTCATTGCCGTATTGCTTGATTTTTATCGTATATTCATCAAAAATATTTCTATAACGTAGAAGTCCTTCTTTTACATTATCCAGATGAATACTTAGATCAAGCTTTTGAGTAATTTTATTTTTTTTAAGTTTAGAGAGTTCATCTAAACCAGAACTGAGCGATTGGTTAAAATTGTCAATATATTCATTCTCTCCTGTTTTGAAAAAATCTGGATTCTCTTTATATTTGAGCATAAAATCCTGCTGGCTTTGATGCATCAAATCAAAATCAACTTCAAAGTCGGCTAAAGTCCGGCTATATTGAGCGGTAGTAAATATCCCTTTAATTTGGGTATAGGAAAAAAAACTGATTGCTGACAAATCCAAGATTGCCACAATCAATATTAATCGTAAATAATTCTTTATACTTCGTTTAAAAAAATTCTGCATAGCAAATTTCTTATTTCAACATCAAATATAAATAAATATTTTCAGTTTCACGACTAATTTTATTTATTCGTGCGTTAATAATCTAAATCAACGAATTCAAATTCTTTCGTTTTGATTCTGTTTTGTATAAATATCTAATTATTAGTAGTCTATAAAACTGTTAATTTAAATATATCAATTCATGCAATTCAAATATTTTTTATGGTTAACTGCTTTTGTTTTATTTGGCAGTGTCATTTTTATTCATTCTGCTACTCCTGGTAGCGAGAATCAAATTAATTTTCTTACTGCAAATAATTGGCCAAATGCGGTGATTCCTGAAAAAATAAGTTTTGCGGGTGAATCTGTTCCGGTCGAAAAGTTTGATATTAGAGAAGCGATTGACAGAGAGCTTCTTTCTGTTGCCTATTGGCATTCTAAAACTTTTTTGACGCTTAAAAGGGCGAATCGGTGGTTTCCAGTTATAGAGCGGATATTAAAGCAGTATAATATTCCGGAGGACTTTAAATATCTTGCGGTAGCGGAAAGTGGGTTAATTCATGATGTTTCGCCGGTAGGAGCAAAAGGTATGTGGCAATTTATGGAGTCAACGGCAAGGGAGTATGGTTTAGAGGTAAATAGTAATATTGATGAGCGCTATCATGTGGAAAAATCGACTGTGGCGGCATGTAAATATCTGCGTAAATCATATGAGTACTATGGAGATTGGGTTTTAGTTGCCGCTTCGTATAATATGGGGAAAAATGCGCTGAGAAAAATGATGAATTTTCAGTATCAGAGTGAATTTTGGGATTTGGCTCTCTATCAGGAAACAACCCGCTATGTTTATCGAATTATTGCTATTAAAATTTTGATGGAGAATCCGGCAGGATATGGTTATAAATTAAAACCTTCGGAATTATATCCGCAGATTCCGATTCGGATACTTAAAGTGGATAGCAGTATTTCTGAACTGAGTAAATGGGCTATACAACAGAAATCTAATTATAAAATGCTTAAATATTTTAATCCTTGGCTAAGACAGCGAACTTTGGCTAATAAAAACAAAAAAATATATTATATAGAATTGCCTAAGCGAGGCGCACGAGATAAAACGTATAGGTAATTATTAATGGTGAATTACAAATTACAAATTACAATTGTCAATTAAAGATTGCTAATTGCATATGATTCTGTCTTTTCCGTTGATATCTTTAATTATTTTTATATTTTTATACCCAGTTTGGGTAAAGAGATTAGCTGTTTCTTTTCCCAAATTTTCATTTATTTCTACAAAAAGTTTACCTTTATTTGTTAAATGATTTAAACCGAATTGGGCAATGGCTTGATAAAAAAGCAGTGGTTTATTATTGTCCACAAATAGTGCTCTGTGTGGTTCGAAGGACAGTACATTCTTATTCATTTGTTTTGCCTCTGAGTGTTTTACATAAGGAGGATTACTTATTATAATATCAAATTTATCTTCTATTTGGGAGTCCAAAATATCATCCAGAATAAATTTTATCTTTAAATTATTTAATTGCGCATTTTCTTTGGCTATAAGTAAGCTTTTATTTGCAATATCGCTGGCCCAAATTTCTGCCTCTGTAAAATAATTTGCCATGCTAAGCGCAATGCAGCCGCTGCCTGTACCAATATCAATTATTTTAAATTTTTCTTTTTGTGAATAACTTTTACAAATTAAATCTACTAATTCTTCAGTTTCGGGGCGAGGAATCAATACTTCTTTATTTACTTTAAATTTTAGGCCATAAAATTCAGTTTTACCTATAATATATTGGAGTGGTTCCGATATTTTTAGCCTGTTTATTATGTTTTCTATTTGATTTTTGGCTTTTTCGTTTAATTTTGTATTAGCTTTGATAATTAAATCTGTTTTAGAAAATCCCAAAACATATTCAAAGATAAGATAAATCATAGCTTGAATTTCTTCGGGAGGGTAAAATTCCGAAAGTTCATTTTTAATTGTATTTTTTGTTTGTTGCATTGTAGAGCGGACTTAGAAATTAAAATATGGCACAAATATATAAAGAAAATAGTGATGAGTTTTTTATGAACCGGTGTTTTGAATTAGCTCTACGTGGAATTGGTCATGTTGCACCTAATCCAATGGTGGGATCGGTAATAGTTTATAAGGGAAAAATTATTGGCGAAGGTTATCACCAAAAATATGGAGAATGGCACGCCGAAGTAAATGCCATTAACTCTGTATCGGATAAATCTGTATTACCGGAATCTACTATCTATGTTAATCTGGAACCATGTGCTCACCAAGGAAAAACACCACCATGTGCCTCGTTGATAGCATCGCATAAAATAAAGCGGGTAGTAATTGGCAGTATCGATCCCTTTGCCAAGGTAGCGGGTAGGGGTGTTGAAATATTGAAAAATGCTGGCTGTGAGACAAAAGTAGGTATTCTGGAAAAAGAAGCAATGGAATTAAATCGCCGCTTTATGCTGTTTCATACCCAAAAGAGACCTTACATAATTCTTAAATGGGCAGAAACTTTGGATGGTTATATGGATAAACTACGTACAAAAGATACGCCACGAGAGCCTTTTTGGATAACCAATAAATTAGCACGCCGACTGGTGCATAAATGGCGTTCGGAAGAAGCAGCCATAATGATTGGTACCAATACGGCTATGAAAGATAACCCGAAACTGAATGTTCGTAATTGGGAGGGGAGAAGTCCTTTGCGAGTGGTGCTAGACAGAAGTTTGCGTTTGCCTACAAATTTGGCTGTTTTTGATCAAAGCATACCTACGCTTGTTTTTACGGAGAAGGATTTACTTTCTGCCGAAAATCTGGAATTTATAAAGGTAGAAAAGTACGAAAATACGATTCAAAAGGTGATGAGCGGGTTGTATAATCGTGAAATACAGAGTGTCATAATAGAAGGTGGGGCTTATTTGTTGAAAAGTTTGTTAGAGGAAGATTTGTGGGATGAAGCCCGAATTTTTGTAGGGAATAAACTTTTTGGTCGAGGAAGTGCTGCACCCAAAATGTTTCATTTACCCATTGCAGACGAATGGATTGGCGATAGTCGGTTATTGTATTACCGGCATCCTGATAGTTATTATAAATAATTGTTTATGATGAATAGAAGGTTTACAAAGGGGAGCTTTCTTTTTGTGTTTGTTTTTGATTAAGAAAATGGAGGTAATGGTTTGATTTTTAAGCGATTATGTTTGTGTGATTTGGCTTGATGTTTTAATTCGCTTGTTGATATTCTGCTTGTAATTGTCTTACTGAAAATCGTTTTTATGTAGATATGTGTATTCTTCGAGCAAAAACGGGCAGTCTGCTACTGAAACAAAAGTGAATTCCGCAATGTTTTTGTTGTGGATGAGTTCGTTTAAAAGTCGCATATACGACATGAATATGGTGTATTTTATACGGACAGAATCGGATGTCCATTTTTTAACTTTACCTAATGGAATCGCTTCTTGTAAATCAATAAGAATTTTATCTACTAAGGTTTTTAATTTCTCTCAATCTTTGTTGTTTATTACCAAGTAGTTAGGGTTTTTGTTGCTATCGAAAAGAATATATGTTTTTGTTTTCATCTTTAATTGGGTGTATTGGGGCTATTTTTATTTCAATTTTTCAAAATCAACGATAAAACCAGTTAGTTTAGTTGAGGCGCCATAGATTACTTTCATGTTTTTTTTGTAGGCTTCGGCATCTGCACGGGTATCAAAAGGGCCGATTATGATTTTGTATTTTGGAGTAGAACCTTTGGTATCCACATAGACTAATACATTATTCCCCCAATCTACACTTAATTGATTGATAGTTTGATATACATTTTTCATGTCGAAAAGGGAGGCTACTTGCAGGCCGTAACCAGCCACCGAAACAGTAGGGATTTTCATTTCAAAGAGAAAGCCTTTGTCGCTGGGATTAAATTGTTTGCCATTATACATTAAGGAGGCATCACCAATAATTTCTACTTTTATTTTGGCTTCGCCTAATTCTAATATGTCGAGTTTGCGCGCAGCTGCTTTGCTTAGCTCAATAATCCGACCTTTGCCTTTTGGCATCCGGTCGTTGATGCGCACAACCACTGATTTATTATTTTGCGTATTACTCACTTTGACAATTGTATTAAATGGAAGCGTTGCATGGGCGGCTGTAAGCTCGCTTTGCTTAAATATTTCGCCACTTGCTGTGGTACGACCTTGATATTTATCGCCATAAAAAATTGCTTTACCATTGTATGTCTGAGCATTAAGCGATAGAAAAAGGAAAATAGCTGCAATTGTTGAAAAAATTTTCATTGGTTTATATTTTAAGATTAACCACATAAACACATAGATAGCAGGATAAAGATTTTTGTCCACGAATTATACGAATGAACATGAATAATTTTTATTGATCAAAACTGCTGTTCGGCAAAGGTTTTACCTTTGCCGAACGAGGAGATAACTATTTATCACAATATATATTCCATGAGCTTCACAATTATATCACTACATAATATCTAAAACATAATGGATGTACATTAATTATAAATTCTGTTCTACAATTATAGCATATAAAGTTTAGAATCTATAATATTTACTATTTTTTTGTGTTAAAATCCATATTTTTTGCTAAAATAATTTAGCTCTTTTAAGTAAAAATGGAATTATTATTTCTTTAAAATCCTTATTTACATCAGCTTCTATTAGTTCTATTTTATATTTTTGGCACATTAATTTTATATTTTGATAAAATTTACTGGTTTTTTGTCGATAGATTTTTTTGATTTCATTGGGCTTGATTTTAATGACTTTGCCACTTTCTAAATCGACAAATCGGTGTGGACGATGCGAAAAATTAAAATTCTGCTCTAAATCGTAATTAGAAACATGAAACAGAATAACTTCGTGTTTATTATATCGTAGGTGTTGCAAGGCTTCAAAAAATTCTTGGGTATTGCTGCGGTCGAACATATCACTAAAAATAATGATTAATGAACGTTTGTGTAGTTTTTCGGCTAGAAGATGCAAGGAAATTGTTAAATCGGTGTGTTTTGCAGCCTCTTGTTTTAGCTTTTTTATTCGGGTGAATTCATCCATTAATTCGGTTAATTTGGCATACAAGAATTTGGCATGAACGGAGGAGGTTTTACTCTCTGTCAGAAGATGAATTTGGTCGGATAGGAAACTTAAACCTACGGCATCTCTTTGTTTGCGCAGTAGATAGATTAAAATAGAGGAAGTGTAGATGGAGAAAGCCAATTTTGATTGCATCGGATTTTCGAGTGGGAACAGCATGGAAGAAGAAATGTCGAGAATTAAATGAGCGCGAAGATTGGTTTCTTCTTCATAGCGTTTCACAAAGAGTTTTTCGGTTCGGGCAAAAAGACGCCAGTCGATATGGCGAACCGATTCGCCCGGATTGTATATCCTATGTTCGGCAAACTCTACAGAAAAACCATGGTAGGGACTTTTGTGCAGGCCGGTGATAAAGCCTTCAACCACTTGTTTTGCAATAAATTCTAGGTTTTTGAATTCCTGAAAATTCTGTATATCTGTGAGCCTGTTTATCATTTTAATAAGAAATTATATTTTTTAAACGCATCTGTTTACGTTTTTCTGCACTATTGTTGTAAGTACCGTTATATATTTGTTTCTCCCAAGCACCGTACATTGGATTGGGCAAAATAATGAAATCTATTCCAAAGCGTTCCTTGTTTTTATCTACGGCATTAAATCCGTTGTTTATAGAGCGATTTTTAAATATACCGTCAAAATCATTTAAGTTGTCTCCAATGAGTAAGGCGATGTTGTATCTTTTTTTTATGATTTGGCGGCGCTCTGTTTTGCTGGAGGTATTTGTTTTTAGAAAAATATGGGCACTATCTGCTTGTGGAAAATTCTCTTTTTGTAGATTTTTAATGGTATTTCCTAATTCTTCTTTGGCCAAACGATTGGATACATAGAATAAGGTAACGCCTCTGCTTTGAGCAAATTTTAAAAATTCTAAACTGCCCGGAAGGGCTTTGGCTTTAGATTTGGAAGTCCATGATAACCATGATTGAAGGCTGTATTCTTGCCCTGTTTCGATTACTTTTCCTTCAAAAGGACTGTTGTCTAAAAGGGTTTCATCGATATCTAAAACAACGGCATAAGGTTTTGTTGAGGTTATTTTTAGTTTTTCAATTAGGGCGTATTTAGCATAATTATATCCTTGATAATAACATGCCCGCATTTCAGCTGAATGTTGATACCATAAAACAGATATTACTAATTGGTCGGTAGTTTTTTGTTTTTGTGCCCATAAGGAAATACTCGCCCAGGTGCTTAATAGGATAATTGAAATTATTTTTTTCATTTTTAGTTATTGAATTTTGATTCAAATTTTGTTAACATATATCCGCCAAATTTAAAAATAAATATTGATTCGCTCTTTAAGTTAGGAATAAAAACTGGAAATGTGTATAGGGCAATACTTGGTTAGAAGTTGCCAAAGTTTGATCTTATAAATAAGCAATGGGTTTATAATTAGTCGTTTGATTAATAATTAATAACATTGTAAAGTTTTTTATTTTCAGATATTTATAAATGTGTTAAGCATGATTGAGGCTAGTATAAAAAGGTGAATTTGCATCGAAATCGGTCGGACGGCTTTATTAATCAATTGTAAATGAGCTGTTTATTTTTACAGTTTTAATAAATCTATCCGTCTGACCGGTTTTTAGACCGAACTCTTGATTAAGTATAGGGAAATGAATTTATAAATTTTTAAAGCCACAAAATAGTGGCTTTAATATAATGAAAATCAAAGTTAATATTCAATAAATTCAAAATTTATATCTATAAGCCGTGCATAGAGCATTCCTGATTCTAGCATATCGCTGTCGTCTTCTTCATAAAACCACCGAACTGTGATTCGGTCTTCGTAATTCGAGTCTTGAATTGTTTTCAAAAAACGGGCTATTTGTTTGGAGGATGAGGTATTAAAATAATCGAGTTTAAAATCGACATAGGTATTTTCGTTCGGATTTTTTAAATATTCTTTAAACCAATTAATAATAGTATTAAAAAAATCAACAGCATTTGCCGGTAACGATTTCTCTGCAATAACAAAAGTATTTGTCTGCGGATTAAAATTAATAAGTGGTGTATCGCCAGTTGCGTCAATTAAAAGAGGCTCCATATCTAATTCTTTATTTTGGGTTGCATTTGTTCTAAAATCAATTATCACCACACTCAACAGTGGCACGTAGGGTGAAAAAAGAAAATTTATTATTCACCGGATAAATATTATAAATTAAAGTTTGATTTGTTTTCATTTTCATTTCTGCAATACCTAAACCACTTTCGTAAGCATTTTCTTCGTTAAATTCAAGTAATTTTTTGTCATGAAATGAAATAAGTTCTTTTTCTTTTAAATTATTGATAAAATTAATATATTTTTCAAGGTTTTTTACATTCTTCTTTTCAATATAATTTCCTGATGTAAGCAGATAGTTATTACTATCTACCTGAATAAGAAACATCCCTTCTCTTCCTTCATCTGAACCACTTATCGAAGCACCATGTCTTACAATATTTTGTAGCATTTCTACGATAATGTTGTATACGTTTTTAACTTGAGCCATTTGGTTCTCAATAATTGAGAGCAATCCTAATAAGCTATCTTGTGTGAATAGTCCATTGAAATTTAAGAGGATTTTTTTTTCGGACAGAATATGATGTGTATTTTCTAAGGCTCCAAGTGAATAGGCTTTTTCTAATGATGGAACTTCGGCTGTTTTATCTATATTTATTCCTGTTTGCAGGTAAAAAAATGATTCTTGATTGTTTAATTTTCTGAAACGATATTTTAGCTTGCTTCCAGATTTTCTGGCCATTTCGATGAGTCCTAAACCGGCTCCTCCTTTATCTGAAATTTTCCCTTGAGTAAGAATCTCTCGGTAATATTTTTTAAGTTCGTCCCCTTCAAGACTATTCACTTTTTTTATTTGGCTCTCTAAATTAGAAATACGAATGTTGGGAATAATATTACCGGTGGTGATAAAATAAAAGTCTCCTTTTTTCTGCATAATAAAAATCGCAGCAGTTTCATCGGTTTCTATTATCGCATCCTGATGGCGGGTTATATTTTGTAAACCCTCGACCATAATAAGGTAGATTCGTTTTTTGATTTTTGTACTTTCTTCTGTACGTTCAATATTGGTCTCTGTAAGCGCCAATATTTGTTTAATAATCGTTTGCAAAACAAGAGCTTGGCTGAAATTTCGTGCGCGCCCGGGAATAGCGCAGCCCGAGGTTCATCGCCAAGCAGGATCTCGAATTCGACTTCCCGGGCGCATGGCTCTCGGTCGGTGGAGACTGCTGTATGCTCGGCCGCCATGTCGACTATCCGCACTCGCTTCGCCCCCAGCCCCACGGGGTTTCTACACATCGGCGGCGCCCGAACGGCGCTTTTCAATTGGGCTCTCACCCGAAAACTCGGCGGCCAATTCATCCTCCGCATCGAGGATACAGATCGCGAACGATCCACGACCGAATCCGAGGCCGCAGTTCTCGACGGGCTGCGCTGGCTCGGCATCGACTGGGACGAGGGGCCCATCCGACAGTCCGAAAGTGCTGACCGCCATGCCGAGGTCGTTGAAACGCTCCTCGAATCCGGGGCGGCTTACCGAT
>CAYQXT010000042.1:0-14825 GCA_964421365.1 uncultured Bacteroidaceae bacterium | reverse complement strand
GCCATATCGGTAGAGCTTAATTGTAATATTTTTTTTGGGTATTTTGGCGAAAAGCGAAGTGATACTCCTCCTTCGACAATTATTTTACCTAACCCCATGGCTACGTTGGCAATTCCATCGCCGGGCATTTCCGGATCTATCGGATAAAAATTAATGGAACGGGCAACCCCCGAAAAAGTAGGATAGAACCGGTTTTCGTATTGCTTTCCGGTAACTTCCTGCAAAATAATCGCCATTTTTTCTTCGTCAATAACATTTGCCGTCGCTTCCATATAAGCCTTACTGGATTGGAAAAAAACAGAAGCATAAACGCATTTTATAGCTTTGGCTAGTAAATCAATAGACTTAGATTTATTACCTTTGGCATGAGGAACCATATAAGTAGAATATATACCTGCAAATGGCTGATAATGACTATCTTCTAACACGCTTGAAGAGCGAACTGCGAGGGGATTCTCCAGTATATCTAAAATTCTCCATAAGTCATCGTAAAGGTATTGAGGGAGAGGACTGGCAGCAAATTTATCTAAAATTTCCTGGTCGCTGTGCTCATTAAGAGCAAAACTAAAAAGCTGGTTACTTTCCATAAATTCATCGTAAACATCTGTACTCAGGACTATTGTCCGAGGAATACTTACAACGACATCTTCGTATTTACAACAGATTTTATTCCGTTTGATAAAGGAGTCGATAAATGCCAAGCCTCTTGCTTTGCCACCAATCTGTCCTTCACCAATTCTGGCAAATGAAATGTATGGACTATAAGTTCGCCTGTCAAATTTAGCTATTACTCCTCGCCCCATATTCATGCGGTAGCTCATTATGGTCTGAATAATAAACTCTCTGGCTTCTTTGATATCCTTAAAGTCTTTTAAAGTAAGGTATTTTAATTGACTGGCGATGGGAAACAGGGCGCGTGCGTTTAGCCATCTCGAAAAATCATTTTTATTAAAATGATATTCTAATGCGGCAATAGGGCTTTTGGCTATTCCTTTTTGCAGGCTGTCTAAATTAGAAATTCTTCCTATGGGTGTATTTTTGTCTATTTTCAAAATAAAATCCCCAAAAGCCAGATTGGCAAATACATAATTTCTTAATTCTATGGTTAGGCTCTTGGAATATTTGTATAGAAAGCCAACATTCAGATCATCTGCTACCTTACTATTCTCTATATCCGATGATTGTAGCAATATCGGAATGTGCGGATCAACCGTTTTTATATGTTGCGCAAATTTTATCCCAGCTTGTTTGTCTTTTTTCCCTTTTCGGGAATAGGCAATATCAGAAATGATACCTAGACAATTATCTTTATATTTCTCAAATAAATCAACGGCCTCTTCGTATGTTGTTACTAATAATAATTTGGGACGACCTCTCATTCTAAGCATTTCACGATACTCGTTCAGACCTTCTTTCTGAAAAGTGCGAGATTGTTTGAGTATAATTTTATAAATTATTGGTAAATAGCTCGAGTAATATCGAATGCTGTCTTCTACCATAAGAATAATTTGCACGCCCACTTCTTGTACATCGTGCGCCACATTCATCCTATCTTCTATTAATTTAATAATCGCCAATAATAAATCGGTATGTCCCAACCACGAAAAGATGTAATCTAAGGCTGAGATGTCCTCGTTGAGCAACTTTAAGCTAACTTCGCGAGAAAAATGGGTTAGAGCCACAATGGGGATATGAGGGTTTTCCATTTTTATAGTTTTCGATAGTTCAAAAACATCAGTGTCGCCTGCACTTAGCATAGTTATGACTAAGTCAATTTCATCATTTTTTAATATCCGGAGGGCTTTGGCTGTTTTATTCGCGTGTAAAAACACAGGAGGATAGCGTAAGTTTAATGAAACATACTCACGAAAAATTATTTCATCAATCCGGCCATCTTCTTCAAGCATAAAAAAATCGTAGTTACTGCAAATTATTAAAACTTTATAAATACGCCTCTGCATCAAATACTTAAAAGAAACTTCATCGAATTGAAATTTTTGTGCACTTATCAATTGTTTCTGAAATGTCATATTATTATTTAATTATGTCTAAAAATAGATAGTTTTATTGAAACCGGCAATTTTTATTTTTATCATTTTATTTTTCATTCTTACTCATTGCTATGCTAATTGTTTTATAGATTGATTTTTATTCAGTTTCATTATTCGATAATTCGTTCTGTTTCTGATAAAAATCATTTACTTTAGCCGCAATTAAACTTTGAACAAAAATTAGTAATCTTAAAACGTTTCTAAATGGCTATTGCCACGTTGGAAAGTTTTCCTTTTTCGCAAGACTTTCCAACCTGCCGATAGGCTATTGGAAACGTCAATAATCATAAAGTGGATTTTTTTTAGATAGTCATAAATTTATTAGTTAGGTTATTTTTCATATATTGCAGGTAATGAGTTTATTGCACTAATTTATTTATAAAAAACTTAGTATCAATTTTTTTATAATCCTATTTTTCCTAAAATCAAAAAAATAAAGGTTAAGACAAAAATAAAATGGAAAATCAATCTAAAGCCTATTTTTTAGGAATTTCGGCCATATTATTCTGGTCAACGGTAGCTGTGGCTTTTAAATTAGCTTTGCAAAGTTTTGATTATGTACAGTTATTGTGGCTTGCCTCCGCAACAGCTATTTTTGTTGTTCTCAGTATTCTTTTACTAAAAGGGCAATTATCTATGCTCAAGCAAAGTAGCTTCAGAACTATTTTAAATTCTGCCATTTTGGGTTTTCTAAATCCTTTTGCTTATTACATTGTATTATTAAAGGCCTATTCTATTCTGCCAGCGCAAATAGCTCAGCCTTTAAATTATATATGGCCAATAGTGCTGGTTCTTCTCGCCGTGCCGATACTAAAACAAAAACTAAAATTCAGAAATATTCTGGCCTTATTAATCAGCTTTTGTGGGGTAATTATTATTTCTTCACAGGGAAATTTGGCTGATTTGAAAATAAACGAGCCTTTTGGTGTTTTTTTAGCTGCCGGTAGTTCCATTATCTGGGCGCTTTTTTGGCTGCTAAATGTGCGCGACCAAAGAAATGAATTAATCAAACTATTCTATAATTTTGTATTCGGATTTATTTTTACTAGTATTTACTTATTCTTTTTCAGTACTTTACCTCATTGGAATGGACAAGCAATGGCCGCCGCTGTTTATGTAGGCTTTTTTGAAATGGGAATCACTTTTTTTCTATGGTTAAGTGCCTTACAACGAATAGATAGTGCCGATAGAATAAGTAATTTTGTCTTTCTGTCTCCTTTTATTTCGCTAATTTTTATTCATTTTATCTTAGGCGAGACAATTTATATCACTACTTATACCGGATTTTTTGTAATTTTGGCTGGAATATGTATTCAGCAATGTAGAATTAATAAATGAAAAATTGTAATACATAATTCATAATTAGGCTTTCATAATTCATAATTAAATAAAGGTGAGAATAATATTAGGTGTTGACCCCGGTACGCAGTTACTGGGTTATGGAGTAATTGCCTTAGAAAAAAAAGAGGCCAAAGTTTTAGCTTTTGGAGTGCTTAAATTAGCCAAATATAAAGATGCCTATAAACGGCTGCAATATATTTACCAGCGGCTAATGCAAGTGATAGAAGAATATAAGCCAACAGATTTTGCCATAGAAGCACCCTTTTATGGAAAGAATGTGCAGTCGATGCTAAAATTAGGCCGTGCACAGGGAGTGGCTATGGCAGCGGCTTTGGCGCACGATTTGACCATTGCCGAATATGCACCCCGGAAGGTGAAGATGGCTATTACAGGGAACGGAAATGCTTCTAAAGAACAGGTGTCGGCGTTGGTTCGGAATATATTAAAAATAAAGGAAGTGCCCGAATATTTTGACAGTACCGATGCCTTAGCCATTGCCATGTGTCATTTCTATGGATTAAATTCGCCGATTTCTAAAGCCGGCTATACGAGCTGGAAAGATTTTATCCACAAAAATCCAGGACAAAAAAAGTGAGGAATAATATTCAAAAGGCACTAACAAGGCGGATAGCTTACTCTTGAAAAAATTTCTATTCGCAAACCCACTGTATTTGAACTATGGCGAAATAAAAAAAAGCTACATAATCAATTTTATAAAAAAATAATGAGAAAGTCAATAAAACTCTTTGAACAGAAGCAAGTCCGCACACATTGCGATGAGGAGTAGGGAAAATAGTTTTTCTCGGTACAGGATGTAGTAAAAACACTTTCGGAAAGTAAAGATGTAAAACAATACATAAAACGAATGCGAAGCCGTGATGAAGAGCTCAGTTCCAACTGGGGTACAATTTCCCCCCTCACAAAATGCGATGCACAAGGGATTCAAACGATACCCCACCGCAGACGAAGTTCGTCAATTAATTACAAATCACTAATTATGAATTACTAATGTCGTTCTACGAGTGCCATTCTTTGCTTCCCGATTCCAAAATTCCGATACCCAAATCCCAATATTTATGTTTTTGGTACACACTTTCCTAAGATCCTAAATAATTTATTAATTTTATACCTATTTAAAATCACAAATTATGAAAAAAATTTTGATATTATCTGTTTTTCTAATGCTTGGCTTGTGGACAATCCAAGCCAATGCTCAGGCCTTATGGCTTCGCTATCCGGCTATTTCGCCCGATGGCCAATGGATTGCCTTTGAATTTAAAGGCGATTTATACAAAGTGGCAGCGCAAGGTGGCGATGCTACGCAGCTTACCACTAATCCAGCCTACGATTACCGCCCCGTGTGGTCGCCCGATGGCAGCAAACTGGCCTTTGCTTCCGACCGTTCGGGCAATTTTGATGTTTACACCATAAATGCTCAAGGGGGAATTCCGCAACGACTAAGCTATTTTTCGGGGGCAGAAACTCCCACTTGCTTTAGTGCTGACGGAAAATTTGTATATTTTAATGCAGCGATTCAGGATAACCCGGACAATTACCAGTTTCCTATCAGTATTTTAAGCGAATTATACAAAATTCCGGTTGCCGGTGGACGAATGGAGCAAATTTTGAGCACTCCCGCTGAATTCGCACAAGTAAACAAAGCCGGCAATAAAATCATTTACCACGACCGTAAAGGTTATGAGGATATTTTCCGTAAACATCATACCTCTTCTATTGCCCGCGATATTTGGATTTATGATGCCAAAACCGGCAAGCATAAAAAACTTACTGCTTTTGCTGGCGAAGACCGTAATCCGCTATTCAGCAAAGACGAAAAGTGGATTTATTTTCTAACCGAACAATATGGTAATAGCTTTAACGTGGCGCGTTTCCCTATTGACAAGCCCGGCGAGATAGAGCAATTAACAAAATTGGACAAAAATCCAGTACGTTTTTTAAGTATGTCAAAGGATGAACTGATGGCTTTTAGCTATAATGGCGAACTCTATACTTTAAAAGCCGGTGCAGAACCGGTAAAATTGAAAGTAAATATTCGCAGTGATGAAAACCGCCCGTTGATGAAGCACGAAGTCTTTAGCAAAGGAGCTACTGAAATGGCCGTATCGCCCAATGGCAAGGAAGTGGCTTTTGTAGTACGTGGCGAGGTTTATGTAACTTTAGTGGATGGAGGCACAACCAAACGAATTACCAACACGCCCGAACAAGAGCGTTCGGTAAGCTTCAGCCCAGATGGTAAGGCGATTTTGTATGCATCTGAGCGCAATAACAGCTGGAATGTCTATCAAACTAAATTAGTAAGAAGCGAGGATAAATATTTCAGTTTTGCTACTTTGCTTAAAGAAGAGCCGGTTATTGCCACACAGGAAACCGAAGAATTTCAACCCGAATATTCGCCCGATGGCAAAGAAGTAGCTTATCTCGAAAACAGAACTACGCTGAAAGTAATCAATTTGGCTACAAAAAAAATACGCAAAATATTAGATGGTAAATACAATTATTCATACTCAGACGGTGACCAGTGGTATCAGTGGTCGCCCGATGGAAAGTGGTTTCTGGTGAATTTTGCACCCGACCATTTTTTCCGCCCGGATGTGGGCTTAATTGATGCGCAAGGAAATGGAAATCTAAAAGATTTAACCAATAGCGGTTACAATGACAATACACCGAAATTTATGGACAAAGGTAATGTGGTACTTTGGTTTTCGGATGAGCGCGGAATGCGCAGCCATGGTAGTTGGGGCTCTCAATTTGACGTTTACGGAATGTTCCTTACCGAAGCTGCTTTTGATAATTTTAAGCTGACGAAAGAAGAAGACAAATTGCTAAAAACAGACGATAAAAAAGATAAAGCAGATAAATCAAAAGATAAAAAGGAAGTAAAAAAAGCCGTAGAACCTCTAAAAATAGATTGGCGTGGCCTAGAAGACCGAAAAGTGCGTATGACTATTCATTCATCGGCTTTGGCGGATGCCGTTCTATCGCCGGATGCCAAAAAATTATATTATATCTGCAAGTTTGATAAAAAATACAATTTGTGGATACATGATTTCAAAAAACATGAGACCAAACAATTAACAACTCTGAACGCCGAGGGCGGACAATTATTCATGGATAAAAAAGGCAAAAATTTATTTGTGTTTGCGCGTGGGAAAATGATAAAAATAGCCATTAAAAGCAAAAAGAAAACCCAAATAAGCTTTAAAGCCGAATTTGACTATGATTATCTCGCCGAAAAGAAATACATATTTGAACATGCCTGGCGTCAGATGAACGAAAAATTCTATGATCCAAATATGCATGGTGTAGATTGGACTTATTACAAAAAAAACTATGAACGCTTTCTTCCTTATATCAATAATAACCGCGATTTTGCTGAGCTTTTGAGCGAAATGTTAGGCGAGTTAAACGGCTCGCATACGGGCGGCAGATATTACCCAAAACACCAGCCTTCTGATGATGCTACTGCTTCTTTAGGTGCTCTTTATGATTGGAATTATACCGGTAAAGGAATGAAAATCGTGGAGATATTGGGAAAATCACCTCTAATTTCTGCAACCAGCAAAATTAAAGCAGGTACTATAATCGAAAAAATTAATGATCAGGCCATTAAAAATAATACAGACTTTTACCATTTGTTGAACCATTTGGTAGGTAAAAGAACTCTTTTGAACCTCACTGACGGCAAAAATAGCTGGACGGAAGTGGTGAAACCGGTAAGTTTACGCACTGAAAATCAACTTTTATACAAGCGTTGGGTTAATATCATGCGTGCCGAAACCGAACGTTTATCAGGAGGAAAATTGGGTTATGTGCATGTAAAAAGCATGAATGATGCCAGTTTCCGTAAAGTTTATTCCGATGTTTTCGGGCGATATGCCAAAAAAGAAGCGATTATTATAGACACTCGCTTTAATGGCGGCGGTTGGTTGCACGATGACTTGGCTGTACTTTTTAGTGGGAAAAAATATGTTACCTACGCTCCACGCGGTGTAAAAATGGGCTACGACCCAATGTCGCGCTGGTGGAAACCCACCATATTACTGATGAGCGAGAGTAACTATTCTGATGCTCATGGATTTCCGTATGTTTACACTACCCTAAAAATAGGAAAGACGGTTGGAATGCCTGTTCCGGGTACCATGACCGCTGTTTGGTGGGAACGTCAGATTGACAATACGTTGATATTCGGCATCCCCGAAGTAGGAAGTCTGGACATGAATGGAAAATATCTCGAAAATCACCAATTAGAACCTGATTACATAGTCCGTCAGGATTATGATATAGTGATTCATAAACACGACCAACAGTTAGAAAAAGCAGTTGAAGAATTACTTAAAACAGTGAAATAAGAGAGAGTAAATTTAGACTATAATTCTGACAGAGGTCAAAACTCTGTCAGAATTTTTAAAAATGCCAAAGAACTCAGCAAAAGAAATCGTTTTTTCTGATATTAATATTAATTTTGTCCCTAAAGAAGAAAATTGTAATTTGTAATTTTAGGTTCACTATTTTCGGAGTATAAATTAATAAAACACCCATGATAAAATAGAAATTAGATTTTGACACTTAAGAGCAAATTTAAGTGAATAGTTATAAATAAGATAATAAAAAAGTAATATAGCGGTAAAAACTTTTCACTATTTGCTATTAGTTTTTCACTTAAGAGTCAGTAATAAGCGCAGAAAATTTAAAAAAAAATTTTAGTATGTGTACTTAAATGACTTATCTGGTTCAAAAATTTATATCTTCTAATGGGTTGTCTTTTTGGTTAATCTTAAAATATAAACAAATGAAAAAATTAACTGTTGTTTTAGTTATTGTAGCTGCTATTGTTGCTGGTTTTACGTTTTGGAAGCCAAGCATAGAAATCGGTCAGATAAAAAACATTCGGGTAAAGAGTATCCAAATGGATAATATCAAACTGGAACTTATTGTACCGGTAAAAAACAGCAATCTCCTATCTATTAAGCTACAAAAAGTTGACGTAGATTTTTTCATAAATGGTGTAAATGCAGGGAAAGTAAATCTGTCGGAAGAAGTGAAAATTCCTGCAAATGAAGTTAAAGAATTAACTTTTCCAATAGAAATCCACATGCAGGATATGCTCAGCAATTTTGTTGGATTATTAAGTTCTATATCAGCAGATAAGGCAGAAATTCATCTGAAAGGAACTTTTACCATAAAAACTTTGTTTTTAACCAAAGATATTAATGTGGATAAACTGAATATTGTGCCACTAAAAAAATAACAGTCAATGGTTGAAATTTTATACCGTGCCGGTATCGCATTTTGTATGCTTGCTTTTGTTCATTTCAAAAACATCAGTAAGTTATAAAAAAGCATCTACAATTTTTTGCTACGAATGAGTATAAATAATTAAAAGTCAATAGTTCGTTAAATTCTTACTGCTAATGTACAAAATACTGATTAACAACAAGATACAATTCAGCAAAAATTTTGGATAAATTATCATTATGTGTACTCATAATATTTTTAGCTAAAAAATCTATATTTTTTAATGTGTCTATGTGATTAATTTTAAAAATTAAACTTATGAAAAATATACTAATAATTAGTGTTCTCCTTTTTTTTATTGCTTTTAAAGCAAAAGCTCAGGACAAAGTTTATACATTAGATGAACTTTTGCCTGCTACAACAAAAAGCAGAAATCTTATTGTGATTCAAAATCCTAAATTAAATGCTTTTCTACAAAGAGAGCGAAACTACAATGCCAAGCATAAAAGTATGCCGGGCTGGCGAATCCAGATCTATTTTGCCACCGGAAGAGGTGCCAAAGAGGGAGCGGAAAATGTGCGTGCCTCGTTTATGAACGAACATCCGGAGACTAAAGCCTATATCAACTATTTTGCCCCTTATTTTAAGGTATACGTGGGTAATTTCAGAAGCAAGCGCGAAGCAGCCAATTTGCGTCTCCAGATAAAGGATAAATACAAAGAAGCATGGTTAGTAAAAGATAAAATCGAATGGCCGGAAATTTAATGAAAAACATTGAATGTAAGGCACTTAAAAAGTCTGTATGACTTTTAAACGTGCAAAATAAATAATAATGAGTGAAAATATTTTAGAGCTTGATTTTGGGCATTTAACTCAGGCTGAATTAATCCATTTAATCCATAAACCAAGTCATACTATTACTAATTTTGAAAAAGAAATCATTGATTTTATCGATCAATGGTTTGATGAAAAAGATTATATCCTTGTTCATACTTCCGGCTCTACGGGCAAGCCAAAAGAAATAAAGTTAAGCAAAAAAGCTATGCAGCTTTCGGCAGAAAGGACTTTACAGTTTTTCGATATTCAATCTGGAGACAGCGCTCTATTGGCCTTACCAAATAGATATATAGCCGGTAAAATGATGCTTGTGCGTGCTCTTATCGGGAAAATGAAATTAATCGCCACAGAACCTCACATTAAGATAAAACTACCCGAAAAGAAAATAGATTTCGCGGCTTTTATTCCACTACAAATAGAATATCTACTTAACAATAACACTGATTTCAAACAGTTTAAAAATATTATTATTGGAGGAGCAGCTATTCCTTTCGACTTAAAAGAAAGGCTTAAAAATCTTCCGGCCAGATTTTTTGCTACTTACGGAATGACAGAAACTATTACCCACATAGCTTTACAGCGATTAAACGGAAAAAATACTCAAAATTATTTCCAATGCCTACCTGACATAGAAGTATATGCTGACGAAAAAAATTGTTTGTGTATCAAAACTCCCTATTTTAAACAAACGATAATAACTAACGACTGTGTCGAAATTATGGCAGAAGATAAATTTCGACTTCTCGGTAGAATAGATAATGTAGTAAACAGCGGAGGCCTGAAAATTCAGCCCGAAGAAATAGAAACTATTCTCGCAGGCAAAATAAAAGCACCGTTTTTTGTAGCCGGAATTTCTGATTCCTCTTTAGGCAAAAAATTAGCTTTGTTTATAGAAGGTGAACAAAATATCCGAAACGAAAAAGAGTTTAAAAAATATATGCAGAACCTATTGGAAAGAAATAAAATTCCGAAAGAAATTTACTGGATTCCTCATTTTACTTATACCGAAACAATGAAAATTAACCGTAAAAAATGCCTTGAAAATGCTAAATTATAATATTGAACCCACATCAAAACACCGAAAAAAATTTTATCATTTCATTTTTAATCAAGATAATACAAAAATATGCATAACAAATACGATACCTATTCGGTATAAGTTTCTAAAACTAAGTCTATTTTTGTTCATTTCTGTCCTTTTATTCGCGGAATGCTCGGCACAAAAACAATCAGCAACAAAGAGCAAACAAATAGTTGAATTAGCTCGCACCCAATTAGGAACGCCTTATCATTATGGAGGGAAATCTCCTGCAACCGGTTTCGATTGCAGTGGATTAGTGTATTATGTTTTTAATCAAAATGGTATAAATGTACCACGTTCCTCTTACAATTACAAAAACTGGGGAGAAAAAATTCCAATAGCAGAAGCAAAAACAGGCGATATTATACTTTTCACCGGTTGGAAAGACAGTCTTCGTATTGGACATGTGGGAATTATCTCCAAAGTTAATACTAACAAAATTTGGTTTATCCATTCGTCATCGGGGAAAAAACACACAAAAGTAATAGAAACAAATTTGCAGAAATCTGCTTATATGAAGCGATTTGTTGGAATACGACGGAATTAATGGTGAATGCTTAGTGGTAAATTGCTAATTAGCAGCAACAGCTTAATCAACTAACAACAAGTAAATTAAATGAAAAACAAAATTCAGTTTTAAGCCTTTGCCTCTGCAAAAGCGATAATATGTCCATCTAAATCTGCTATATATCCAACTGTATCACCCCAATCTCTTTGAATTAGTTTATTTATTTCCTTGCCACCTGCCTGTATTGCACGCGTCATATATTCTTCTGCATCAGAAATTTTCAGATAGAGTTCAGCTCTAGGAATTCCATTTCCGGTTTTGGGATGCGGTGTTTTGTCTAACAAAATTTTGGCGATTCCGTTTTCGGGCATAAGTCCTAATTTCACAAAATCAGTTAGACGAAATTCTGTCATGCCCGGTACATCCAGACTTGGTACAATTTGTAGCACTTGCTGATAAAAATCCCGACTTCTGTTCTGATTAGAAACATAAAGAATAAATTCTATCTCTTTCATATATATTCACTCTTTTAACGCTCGAAGGAGGGATATCGCCCACGCTTCGAGTTTATCTTTACTCTGAGTTTAATTCTTTTTTTAAGTTAAGCATACCCTCAAAAATAGTATCTTAATTTAGAACTATAATACATTATTTAAAGGTTCTTTGTCTAAATTTCCTATGCAAAACTTCAATTAGCAAAGTCCCTAAAAGGATGAAAATACTAGCATAAAATGCATTTTTTTGGGTTTCCCACTCATATCTTATTAATGCAGCAAAAAAAACAACAAATAATACTACAAGATTAAATAGAATAATTATCTTATTTCCACCGTACTTTTTACTTAATTAAAAGTGAGAAATCAAAACAAAAATATAAATAATTGTAAACACAGTACTTGTGATAATTGCATTTGCACCAAGATCGAAAAAGAGTGCCATAACTAAGCCAAGTCCTGCGGTTATTGACAATCCTTCCGTTGATTTAAATCTTTTTTACGTTCTAAACTTTCCGGTAATTCACCATCCTTTGCCAAGGAATAAGCAATATTTGCTCTGCCAAAAATAGTAGCATTTAATGCAGACGAAATAGAGAATAACGCCCCAATAGAAATAAAGATAAAGCCAAAATTTCCCAAAAAAGGTTTTGCTGCAACTGCAAGCGCATTTTCCTGTGCTTTTATAATATCCTGTAATGGCAAGTTACCAAGCGTTACCAACGAAATAAGAACATAGAAAATCATAACTAAAAAAATGCTTCCAAATATTGCCAAAGGTACATTTTTTCCGGGGTTTTTCATATTTTCTGATGCATTTGTTATCAATCCAAATCCCATATACGAAAGGAAAAAGATTATAGAACCATTCGGTAAGCCGCTTGTATGAGCATTGTTAAAAACAGGCTAAACATTGTGCCAATTTATTGTAAGAAAACTAGCGAGGATGAATACCAATAGAATGGATAGCTTAGTTAATACAATATAAAACTCTGCCTTTCCAACAGCTTTACTCCCAAAAAATTCAAAGCCGTGAAAAATGATATGACTATAATCTCTACTAACTCTATAGACAAGACGCTTGCTTTTATATGAATGAGTCTAGTATAAAAAGGTGAATTTGCATCGAAATTGGTCGGACGACTTCATTAATCAATTGTAAGTGAGCTGTCTATTTTCACAGTTTTAATAAATCTATCCGTCCAACCGATTTTTAGACCGAACTCATGAATAAAAGGGAACAAATAGCCTGCAAATCCTTTTACAAAAAGAAAAATTGACACAATGTAGGTAAACCACAGCAATATACTCAAAACACCTGTAATAATATTATCTCCTATTCCCTTTAAAATAAAAAAAATAGACCCCACATTAGAAATAATTTTAGAGTCCAGAATGAAATAAGAAAAGGCAACTACATAGGCTCATATCATCGTTCCCGCAGCCATCGAAATTACTTCAATGAGACTAAGTTTATTATTTTCTTTCATCAATATAATTTTATTAGTTTATACTCCGTGATTAATACTTAAAATAATTTTTCTATACTGCCACGTCAAACTCTCGCAGAGCATCGTTTAGCGATGTTTTCACATCCGTAGAGGCTTTGCGCTTACCAATTATCAAAGCCACAGGAACCTGATACTCGCCTGCCGGAAATTGTTTGGCAATAGTGCCGGGAATCACCACCGACCTTTCGGGTATATAGCCACGGTATTCTACCGGTTCGCTGCCAGAAACATCAATTATTTTGGTACTTTTGGTTAAAACCACATTGGCACCTAAAACAACCTCTTTTCCGAGATGAACTCCTTCTACCACGATACAACGCGAACCTATAAAACAGTTATCTTCAATAATTACAGGCGCAGCCTGCACAGGCTCTAAAACGCCACCAATGCCAACGCCACCACTCAAATGAACATTTTTGCCTATTTGTGCACAAGAACCTACTGTAGCCCAAGTATCCACCATACTTCCACTATCAACATGAGCACCTATATTTACATAAGAAGGCATCATTATTACGCCGGTAGCAATGTAGGCACCGTAGCGAGCTACTGCATGTGGTACTACTCTTATCCCCAGCTTTTCATATCCATGTTTAAGCGGAATTTTATCATAAAATTCCATAACGCCGGCTTTCTGTACTTCCATTTTTTGAGTTGGGAAATACATAATTACGGCTTTTTTTACCCATTCATTCACTTTCCATCCGTCTTCGTGCGATTCTGCCACCCTTAAACGTCCTTTATCAAGGGCTTCAATAATTTCATCAATGGCCGATTTAGTCTCTTTTTTCTTTAAGAGACTTCTATCCGTCCATGCTTGTTCTATTATTCCTCTGTATTTTTCCATTTTATTTTTTTTAAATTTTTGTTAAGCACCCTGCCCTATTTATTTGTATATAATATTTTGAGTACTAACTATTCTTTAGCAACTAACAGAATTAACAATTATACTCAACCGCTTCTGAAATTTGTAAATGCTTTCTGATAATTTACTGATGTTATGAAATAAACAAAAGTAAGCATACAAAATGCGATACCGACACAATATAATAATTCACCATTGCTTACAAAAGCATACCTAAGCCAAAAGTAAAGGCAAAAGCAAGCGTACTTAAAGATAGTTTTTTTAACTCTGGATCTAAATTCGGTAGTTCAGATACCTGATTTACCCGTTTTAGATGTATCATAAAAAGCGGAAAGCTAATTAGAACCAAGAAATTCCAGGCCGAATGATATTCTAACAATAAATAAATAACACTTAAAAGCCAAGCACTATATATTAATAGATTATGATATTTTTTGGCCTTTTGACTTCCTAATTTAACCGGAATGGTATTTTTCCCTACCTTTTTATCTGCCTTTAAATCGCGCATATTATTGATATTCAGCACTCCGGTACTAAAAAGACCTATTGCTGCCGCCGGTAGTAAAATAATATAATTCCATTGTAGGCTAATTAAATAGTAGCTACCTGCAACACCCGCGAGTCCGAAAAACAAAAAAACGAATATATCGCCAAAACCTTTGTAACCATAAGGATTAGTGCCAGCAGTATATTTTATGGCTGCAATTATAGCACCTACACCAAGAATAAAAAATGCAAGCAGATAAAGCATATTCTCAGTGCCCAAAGCGGTGAACAACAAACCTATTCCGGTAATCAAGGACAGCCCAACAAAAACAATCATCATTTTGTTGATAAAGATTTTATGAAGCAGGCAAAACTCATTAACGTCGATTTTACCG
>CAYQXT010000041.1:0-14830 GCA_964421365.1 uncultured Bacteroidaceae bacterium | reverse complement strand
GGTCGACAGAGATAATTCCTACTGTTTTGTCTGGGAAATCAATCAGAAAACGGCGTACTAATTCATCTACTAACGAGGATTTTCCGGAGCCTCCGGTTCCGGTAATGCCGAGAACGGGAATTTTGGCATTTTTAGCGAGTTCTTTAATTTTTGCCAAGTGGGGTTCGGCTATTTCGGGGAAATTCTCTGCCGCAGAAATCAGACGAGCAATAGCTCGGTGGTCGCGTTTCTGAATATCAAAAATATCGAAATCGCTTTCTGAACCAATCGGATAATCTGAATTTTTCACTACATCATTAATCATTCCTTGCAAGCCTATTTCTCGTCCATCATCGGGCGAGTAAATGCGTGCAATGCCGTAATTGTGCAGGTCTTTAATTTCTTCGGGCAGGATTACGCCGCCGCCGCCGCCAAATATTTTGATGTTTTCGGCTTCACGTTCTTTAAGCAAGTCGTACATGTACTTAAAGAATTCATTATGGCCGCCTTGGTAAGAAGTTATGGCTACCGATTGAGCATCTTCTTGAATTGCCGTATCTACAATTTCCTGTACCGAGCGATTATGGCCGAGATGAATTACCTCTACGCCATTGGATTGAATAATGCGCCGCATAATGTTTATAGCGGCATCATGGCCATCGAAAAGTGAGGCAGCCGTTACTATTCGTACATTATTTTTGGGCATGTACTTATCTGTTGAAATCATATAATTAATTTTTTGTTAAATATGTAAAATTTCAGATAAGTACACAAATTTTTCTTGAAAAAAAATTTTTGCTGGTCGAAGTTGAAAACTTCGACCAGCAGCTAAGACAAAAAGTTTGACGTTTCCAAGGGTAAGTACGTTGGAAAGTCTTTTAAACCTCTTCTATTTCGACTAATTCCCAGCCGTGTCAAATGAGTAGAATCGACTTTATTTGGGTGCTATCTTTGCGTTTTTGCACGTATTTATCTTGCACATACTGTTGTAGTTGCTTTCGCCTTTCGGATTTTTTGCTTTTGATTAAGTTTTTGAGGCTTTTTTTGTTTTTTTGTCGGGGAAAATATTTTAGTTCTATCAGGTAGCTGTATTTCATGTCTTCGTATTTGGCCAAGAAAGGTTCTAAACACAAATTAGTAAAACCGTTATTCATTTCTTCTTCGCTGCGGACAACAAAAAAATAGGTAATATTCAAATAGGCATTCAAAAAGTCTTTGAGCATTTGCTGGCCCTGAATATAATCTCTTATTTGCGTTTGCTCATTTATTTGTTCCGATAAAAATGCAAATAAACTGCGCTATTCGCCTTCATAAGCCATTTTGCGTATTTCTTTGCTTAGTTTACTCAAATCCATACGGAAAATATCGGTATCTTTATAGGCATCTATCATATATCCGCCTATAAATTTATCCTTTGAGCGATTCGGACTTTTCAGAATAAGTTGTCCTTTTTCGTATTTGTCTATAGAAATCAGACCAAAATAGAATAATAGCGACACAAAACTCTCTTCATTGGAAAGATCGGTCACATTAAAGCTGTCTATCAGATACATTATTTCGATATTATTGTTTTCGTTGATATGCTTTATACGCGAAAAATGATCGTTTAGTTTCTTGTCGAGAATGACTAAATAGCGTATTTTGCTATAATCCATTTTGATGTTATTATCCAGCATTTGCTCTGGCTGCTTTTTATATTTTATTAGTCGTTGCAAGAAATACAGTACCATATCCGGGTCAAAAATCTTTTGTTTGGTTCTTCTGTTAAACAAGTAATTTCCATACTATTCTTGCATCAAATCAAAAATAGTGTCTATGTCTTGTTTTAAAAGTCCTGCATTTTTATAGTAATTTAGCAAAGTACGGACTTCTTCGGCGGTAAATCCTATTATTGAGTTAAATTGGGCGAATATACTGATATTTTCGCCTATATTGAAATCACTGGTAACATCGTCTAAAGTGAGGGGAGAAACACCGGATATAGATAATCGGGAAACTGAAGCACCCGAGCCGGTTGTGCCGGCTTTTAGATAATTAAAAAATGTTTTAAAAAAACTTTCGCCGTGGGTTAATGCCATGTATTTTTGTTGGCCGGATGTGGCCAGAATGGTATTGGCAAAATTATTGTATTCGTTTATAATGATATATAGTTTTTTGCCGAGCAGTTGCAATTCGCTGGTTACATCTTCTAAGTTTTGCACCGAAGCTTTTTTTTTTCAAAACGTTCTATAAATTCATCAGAAAAAATTTCTTGATATTTTTCTATAAATTGAACTAATCGCAAGCTTATATGTCGCTCGAAAGACTTGCGTATATTATTCAAATCGGGCTGTACCGAGGAAAAATTAAATGTAAGAACCAAATAACTTGTACGTTTGCTTGTAGGGTGTTTTCTTATATAAGTATCGCCGAATAATTCTTGGAAATTATTCTTATTCTTTATGTCGTAATAGCTTTCGAGCATTGACAAAAACAAGGATTTATCAAAACGGCACGGGCGGATGAGAAATAAAAAAGGTGCGGATGTTTCTATGTCTTCAATATATTTTGTTTTATCTATAAAATAAAAATTTTCTGTTTTTAAACGCTTAAAATCAGTTACTCCGTAAGGTAAAAGTTTTGTTTTGTTCATTTTACCTAATTTTTTACTAAGATATGATTTTTTTAGTAATAGAACAAAGTAAGGGGTGGCTTCTTTGTACCGAATCTGTATCATAGTTTTTATGCATATTTATGTGATATTTTGATTGGAAATGAAATAATAATTTTTTTTTCGGTATTTAGATAGCGGCTTAGTATTACTTTAATGGATAGGCACAGCCTTGCATATGACGTTTCCAAGTATAAGCACGTTGGAAAGTCTTTGTACGATTGAAGTTGAAAATTTCGACCAACAAGGATTTGTCATAAAACTAACCCATTTTTTTTCTTAGCAAGATTTTTTCTTAAAGCGAAGCCTTTGATGTAAGGTGCTGTTGAGTAGTGTATTGCAGCGGCAGCTACAAGCGAAAAGCTCGCTCGTACGTCTAAATAATTACAAATTATGAATTACGAATTCTGTTCTACAAGTGCTGATTTCGGAGACCAAAAGTCGAATTATTTTCGCATTTTCCAAAATAAATAGATTATTCCGGCCAGAATATGACCAAAAACTATGCTTCCTATGATTATCAATAAAGTTTTATCTGACATTTTTGTTCTAATTATATTGATTTTTGTCTGTAACTCCGAGCCAGATTTTTGCTTCGTCAATGTCTGTTAGAAGCAGGTGGTTTATATCCATTGGATGTTTCTGAGCCAGAGTTTGGTCGAGCGAAATAGTAATATACAGTTCTTTGGGCATCACATATACATATTTTTTTAGTCCGGCCTTAATCGCGGGGCTAATTAGATTTTCGTCTAACCAGTGTTGTAATTCGGGTTCGATGAGAAATTTGAAATTCTGTCCATCGACCAGCATTTTAGAGGGCTTTTTTTCTTGCATATATTTTGCCCACATCAGATTATCGCGTTTAAATTCTTCCACAGTCATATTTTCTGTAGCCGTTTTCCTTATGATAGTGATAAAATCCTGAGTTTTATCAAAGCGGATTTGCATATAGTCTGTGTCGTATAAAATTTCCATTCCATTGATTTATTCTGTTCAAAAATAGTAAAAACTTATGTATTTTTGTAGCCATTTGAATAAAATAATACAAAAATGCAGGGAATAACAGAAAAATCCAGCCTAGGCGTTTTAGGTGGAGGAAGTTGGGCTACGGCTATCGTTAAAATGCTTTTGAACAGTGCCAGCAAGGAAAATAAGATTAATTGGTATATGCGTGATGAAGAGCAAATTGAGTCGATAAAAAAGTATAAACATAATCCTCGTTATTTGAGTGCAGTGGAACTATCTACCGAGAAATTGAGTATCAAAAGTAAGATTAAAAAGGTGGTGGAGGAAAGTGATGTGCTTATTCTTGCTATTCCTTCGGCATTTTTGCATCATGCACTTGAGAAATTAAACGGTAAGTTAAAGGATAAATTTGTTATTTCGGCGGTAAAGGGTATTGTACCGGAATATAATTTGATTATTGCTGAATATTTGATGCAGGTTCACGGATTAAACAGTAAACAATTGGGAGTGATTACGGGGCCTTGTCATGCCGAAGAGGTGGCTATGGAACGTCTTTCGTATCTGACGTTGGTTTCCGAAAACCTGAAAAATGCCGAAGAGATTGCTTATAAAATGGAAAATCTGTTCATAAAAACAACGCTCTCTGATGATTTATATGGAACTGAATATGCAGCGGTTTTAAAAAATATTTATGCTTTAGCTGCCGGAATTGCATCCGGATTGGGCTATGGTGATAATTTTCAGGCTGTTCTGATTGCCAAAGCTATTCAAGAGATGAAGCGATTTATCGACACGGTGCATCCTATTAGTCGCGATATTAAAGATGCGGCTTATTTGGGCGATCTTTTGGTTACGGCTTATTCGAAATTTAGCCGTAATCGTACTTTTGGGATGATGATTGGAAATGGCTATTCGGTGAAATCGGCTCAGTTGGAGATGAAAATGATTGCTGAGGGTTATTATGCTACAAAATCTATTCATGAAATTAATTCTAATTATAATATCTTTATTCCTATTGCCGAAACGGTTTACAATATTTTGTATATGAATCGTCCGCCGGCTTTTGAGTTTAAGGTTTTAAGCGATAAAATAAGATAAGCAATGGTGAATTATTAATTGTGAATACTGTTTGTCGATAAACAGAGTTCGTTACATAAATTCAATAGTTTGTTAATTTTTTAGCTGCTAATGCGCAAATAAATGTAATTAGTTACTAATCATATTTACTAGAATACATCACTGATTAGTAATAATTCACATAAAAAATTAACAAAGTGTTGAAAAATATTATGTACAAATAGATATATCTTGGAGCTAAAGTGTTAATTGTAAATTGTAAATGAATGAACTGTAAATGAATAATTTCTGGACAGATAAAAATAAGCCATTTTTTGCCTTGGCACCTATGGAAGACGTTACGGATACTGTTTTTCGTGAGATTGTGCTGAGTATTTCTGCACCCGAAAATTTGAATATTCTATACACTGAATTTACTTCTACGGATGGTTTATGTCATCCGGTAGGTAAAGAAAAGGTAAAGCACCGGTTGTTTGTGAGCGAGTCGGAACGTAAACTAATAGACCAAAAAGGTGTTAAACTAGTGGCTCAAATTTGGGGCATGAATCCGGAAAAATTCTACAAAGCGACCAAAATAATAGCTGAGGAATACGATTTTGATGGTATCGACATTAATATGGGCTGTCCGGTAAAGAAAATTGTAAAACAGGGCGCTTGCTCGGCGCTTATTGGCCAACCGGAACTAGCCAAAGAAATTATTTCGGCGACCAAGGAAGCTACCGAACTTCCTGTGAGCGTAAAAACCCGTATTGGTTTGAGTAAGGTGCTTACAGAATCTTGGATAAGTACACTTTTGGAAGCTCGTCCGGCAGCTCTTATTGTTCACGGGCGTATTCAGAAAGACCAATCGGAAAAACCGGCCGACTGGAACGAGATACGTAAGGCTGTGGAAATGCGTAATAGGCTGGCACCTGAAATTCCGGTAATTGGTAATGGGGATGTTTTTAGTATGGATTCGGCACGCTATAAATTAAGCGAATATGGGGTCGATGGGGTGATGATAGGCCGGGGAATTTTTATGAACCCCTGGTTTTTTAGTTACCGGACGAATGAGCCGGATACGGAAGAGAAATTAGCTCTTTTATGGAAGCATACTCAAGTTTACCATGAAATTTGGGGAAACAAAAAGTCTTTCAATATTTTAAAGCATTTTTTTAAAATCTATACTAATTCGTTTCACGGGGCGCAGCATCTTCGGGTGGCACTTATGGAAACCAATAATATGGACGAAGTGGCTGAGGTTTTAAAGGATTTTCGTTCGCAAGATTTTTGAACCAGATAAGTCATTTAAGAGAAAAAACGAATAGTGAATAGTTCTTATCAATATTTTTCATCTTTTTATTTTTCGATGATGCTCGTAGGTGAGCTACCGCTCACGCTACGAGGTCGCCGTTCTTTACTCTTTATTTAAATTTGGGCTTGCGTGCCTATATTAAGTTCTGGTTGTATGAGCGGATAATAGTTTATCACTACATTATCACAATTTTATAACTAGATATAACAATATATTACATACTCATCACAACTATCTCACAAGATAATATCTACGACATTGATTCATCATTGCTTATTTATTGGTTCGCAGAAGGGGAATTTCAAGCTTGAAAATGCTTCCTTTTCCTTTCTCCGATTCAACGCTAATTTTGCCACCTAATAATTCGGTGTTTTTTTTGGCAATAGAAAGTCCTAGGCCTAATCCTCCTTTTTTCTGCGATAATTCTTTTTCTTCCTGCGAAAATCGTTCAAAAATAGTATTTAATTTATTTTTTCTAATGCCAATACCAGTGTCTTTTACATAAATTTGAATTATAGGCTTTTGTCGTTTTATAACATTATAGCCAAACTCAATAAATCCCTGTGTGGTGAATTTTATGGCGTTATCTATCAAATTGGTAATTATCTTATGTAATTTAGAGTGGTCGGAAATGATATTGGCATCCTGATATAGAAATGCGGTATTTAATTTGATCTCGATACCTTTATTTTGTGTGCTGATTTTATAAATAGCAAACAATTCGTTTAATAATTTATTGAGGTTAAATTTTTCCAATGAGGTTTTTATCTGCTTAGTTTCTAGCCTAGAGAGTTCAATTAAATTTTCTATTATATTTAGTAGTTGATTTCCACTTTGTTGAATAATTTCAATAAAATAATCTCTTCTTTCTTCAGGAAGATTTGGGCGTTTCAGGAATTCAGTAAAACCTATTATTCCATTAAGAGGGGTGCGAACTTCGTGAGAGATATTTTGGAAAAATTCTGTTTTTAACTGGTCGCTTTCTTCTGCTTTTTCTTTAGCTATTCGCAATTCTTCATTTTGCGTTCTTAAGTCATTCTCTGCATCTTTTAATTTTGTAATATCTTGAAATATTGTCATTATTTCGTTACTGTTCAGAATTATAGTACTTAGTTTTAAGGTTAGGTGCTTATGTTGTATTTCAATAGAAGTGTATTTTTTTTCTTTGTTAACTGTATTTGGTTTGCAGAAATTACATTTATGGTCAAAATTAAAAATCGCTTGGTAACATTTTTTTCCGACTAAATTAGGGCCAAAGAGTTTTTCCATTATCGGATTAACGTACTGAATGGTGAAATCGCCATTTACCAAATAAATTCCTACATCAATAGTATCTAATATTTTTTTTAATTTTGTATGTTGTTTTTGAAGTTCCTGTTCTATTTTTTTTCGAAAGCTGACATTTCTTACTGCCGCAACTCTGGTATTTTCTTCGGAGTCAAAAATACGTACCTGAATTTCAATCTGAAATTTAGTACCGTCTTTTTTTATTCCAAGTACTTCATAGGGTAAAGTATTTCTTTCCCTAATTTTTTTCTCAATTAAAGAATGGTCTTTTTTGTCTACCAAGAGTTCTACAATATCTTTTCCGATAATTTCTTCTCTGCTATAGCCAAACATGCGATGAAAAGATAGATTGGTATCTACTGCAATTTTGTTTCTATGAATTACAATTCCTTCAAAAGTCAAATTAGAAAGTTTTTTAAATCTTGCTTCACTTTCCTCTATTTTGTTCTTTGTCACAAACAATTCATTGTTTATTGTTTTATACTCTTCGTTTAAGGTAAGATATTCTTTATTTTGTTGGATTAAATTATTCTCTATTTTTTTACGTTCCTGAATTTCTTCTTCTAATCGGGCATTTATTTGTTGTAATTCCTTGGTTCTATTGACTACTTTTTGTTCCAGATTAAGATTTAGTGCAATAAGTTCATTTTCATAGTAAAAACGTTCTAACTTAAGAGCTATTATTTGAGTAATTTTTTTAAATAAAGTGATATGTTTTTCAAGTGATTCTAATACTTCGGACTGCGCAGCTATAAGGCATTCCTTGCTGAAATTTTTGGAAACAGGAATAATAAGCAATTCTTTAGGATGAAAATCAGTACTATCCGAAAGGAAAGAAAAACTATTTTTAAGCAAACAGCTTTTGTTTTGGATTATTTGTGAGTAGAAATAAGCTGGAATTTCAATCTCGGGGGCAATATTTGCGTTTTCTGTGAGTAAATAACTGTTTAGGTGTTTTAACTTGCTTTTTTTAATTTTGAAAATGCCTACATATTCAATATCCAACAATATGGCTATATGTTCTAAAATGTTAGAATAAATTTTTGTATGATATTGTTTGAAATTTAGCTCTTCAAAAACCTTAGTAAGTAATTGATTTTCTTGGGTTTTGTAAGAGAAAAATTCATTTTCAACTTCTAATATCTGAATTTTTGCTTCAAGTTCATCAATATACTTTTGTAATTTTTTGTCCATTATCTGTTAAAAAATTTCAGGATTGATTTTGCTACCTGTTCCGGTTCATCTTCTTGTATAAAGTGTCCTGCAGTTTCAATTTTTATTAGTTTACTTTTAGGTATCTCTTCGTTGAGTTCCCGGGCGATACTAGCACTTAAATAAATGTCCTTTTCGCCACGAATAATCAAAACAGGTAAGTTTAATTTTCGTAAATCTTCTTCTATGTCCGTTAAGTTTTTATTGTCAAGGCACTTGGCAAAATGAAGAAAACCTTTCCGTTTTAAACTATCCTTCATAGGCTTCCAGAATAAAGTCATCAATTCATCAGTTAAGTTTTTTTCATGATATAATCCTCTTTTTACTATTAGTTTTAATATGCCAATATCTAAAGAAGCCATGGCAATTTTCCGTATGATGGGGGTTCGCATGGCTACAATGGGTTGCACTGGCCAAAAATTATAGGCCACCGAATTGATTAAAATTAAATCATAAAGTAATTTAGGGTAGTTTACAGCAAAAATTTGAGCTACTCCGCCGCCCACGTCATGACCGATAAGGTGAATTTTTTTTAAATCAAGAATGTCCGCAAATTTTTTTAGCAGTTCCGATTGATGCTTTAGCGAAAAATCTTCTTTCAAGGGAATATCCGAATCCCCACAGCCCAATAAATCTATGGCAATTACATCGTAGTCTCGAATGAAAAAAGGGATTATTTTCCGCCATATAAATGAGTATGTGGTTATACCATGGACAAAAACAATTGTGTCGCCCTTTCCTTGCCGAAAATAGTTTAATTGGTATCCCGAAACTTCACATTTCCGGGCTTTGGTGTAAAATGTTTCCATTTTCTGAAGAATTAAGTTTCGGGTAGAATTATGTGTTTCACACCAAAGTTAGTCTTTTTTTTAAGAAAATAAAAGTATATTTTGGAATATTTTCAGTTTGCGAGCTATGAATCTGTTTAAAAATACGCTGTCAGGTGTGGTCATGCTGACAGGTCATTCTTTATTTTTTTGATTTATAAATTCAGTCAAAAGACCTATTTAAAATTAACCATAGAAAATTTTTCCAAAATTTTCTATGGTTAATGCTGATTTTTAAGTGAAAAATTTTTATCACTATTTTCCTTTTTTTACTTTACGATGACGCTCGCAGGGGAGTTACCGCTTACGCTACGAGGTCTTCATTTAATTACTAATTATGAATTACGAATTTGTTTGAATTAAAATTTATATTTTTATCAATGATGCTAAAAGAAGAGCTATCGCCTACACTTTAAGCTCTTTTTATTCATCACTCATCACTCATCACTTTTAACTATTTATCCGGCATGAATATATTTTTCTACCAATACTTTTATCTCATCATTTTTGCCATAAAGTTCCTCGCTTAAATGTCTGTCGTTGAAAGATTTCAAATATCGAATAAAGCGGTCGATGGAGGATTGTGGGAAAATGTCATCTTTTTCAAATAGTGTTCGTTGCGCTTCTAAGGCATCTGCCGATTCGCTGCATGATTGCGGCATGTGGTCGAGCGATTGAAGCAAAGCATTATTTTCGGGGGCAAAAATATTGACATTTACATACAGTTTTTGAGCCATTTCAAGGGCATCAGGCATTTTTAAGCCTTCTTGGGCAGAGACGATCAAGCCGGCTATTAAGTGATAAATATCTGCTGAGCCATCGGCGGCTCGGAATTCAACAGTTTGTTTGCCCGGAATATACGGAACGGGCGAATTTTCTTTTGGATTAGCATCCCTAATCATCGAAGTTTTGGCTATCCAACCCAGCGGAACGCGCACTAAAACAGAGCGGTTACTATCGCCCCAGCAAATATTAGTAGGTGCTTCCTGATGCGGCACCAAACGCAAATAAGAGGTGGGATTGGAATTTCCAAAAGCGGTGATTGCTCTGGCATTTTTCAGTATTCCGGCAATCATTTTGCGTGCCGAATTACTGATTTTCCCATCCTCTATCATTACATTTTTGTCCTCTTTTTCTAAAAGCATGTGTATATGCAAGCCACTACCTGCCTTACCTACGGTGATTTTAGGAGCAAAACTGATTTTTACCTGATATTTCTTGCCTAACTGGCGCAAAATCCATTTGGAAATAAGCAATTGCTCTACGGCTTCTTCGGCATCTACGGGCAAAAATTCTATTTCATGTTGTTCAAATTCTTCGGTTTCGGTTTTGAAATTACCCACTTCCGAATGTCCATATTTGATTTTACCGCCACATTTGGCGATTGAATCCAGCGCTTCGAGACGCAGATGTTCCCAATTGGCAAAAGGTGCTGATTCGTGGTAGCCCTTTTGGTCTAAAACAGGGTACATATCTTCGCGATCGCTGATAACATAATATTCTAGTTCGCCCATAGCTTTGAAATTAAAGCCTGTTTCTTGGCGGAAACGGTTTACGGCTTTATGCAAAATATTTTCGGGGGCACTATCCAGTGGAAATCCTTCTTTGGTGTAGAAAGAACATAAAATATCTACGGCCGGAATTTCGGAAAAAGGATTCACAAAAGCTGTTCGGAAGCGAGGAATTACATACAAATCGCTTTTCCCTGCTTTGATATAAGAGAATAGACTGGAACCATCCACCCGTTCGCCGGTAGCCAAGATAGACTCTAAGTAAGCTTTGCTATGGATGATGAAATTCAATGTTTTCAGTCGTCCGTCTTCTGCTACATAGCGGAAATTCAGGTGGTGTACTTGATTTTCTTCCATGTACTTGATGATGTCATTACGGGTAAAATCGGCGGGTGCTTTTCCCAGAAATTGCACCAGTGGATTGGGATTCATTTTTATCTCTAAAAATTCCATTTTTTATCGGATTAATTAACTAAATTAATTTCCAAATTTAGATATTAAATTTATTTTTGAAAATGTTTTTAATCAGGATTATTAGGTAATGGTGAATTGTTAATTTAGTTTGTATAAAAAAATAGTTTTTAGACTGGACTCATTAATTTTTTTGTATTTTAGTAATTCTTTTAGTTTCTCATACGAATAAATACTATCAAAATGTGCAAATGGTGTAGCTCTCTGTATTTATATTCTACCGAGTGTCTGCATCTATCAGCTTTAGGGCTTTGGGATAATAGAGAAAGACTTGCTTTATCTGTCAATATTTGATTGTTCTTTCAATAATTGACTATTTTTATTTTTGTATTATTCTGTAAATTAGGAGACTTATATTTAGGAATTATTCTTGAACTAAAATTTAATAATAAAAAAACAGATGAAAATTAGGGTATTAAACATAAATTTCGACACAGAAATAGCGGCTTATGAAGTTCCCGCTTTTAGAGGAGCGGTAATATATAAGGTAGGGAAAGAGTCTACTTTGCTATTTCACAATCACTTAGATAATAATAAATATCTTTATGAATATCCTCGTATTCAGTACAAGCGTATAGGTGGAAGACCAGCGATTGTGTGCGTTGAAAAGGGGGTAGACGAGATTCATCATTTTTTTGAGGCTGCCAACTGGAATTTACGTATTGGCGAAAAGCTTTACGAAATGAAAATTTCACATTTGAATATCCATCAATTTGTGCTAAATGTTTGGGACAGAAATTTTCGGTATCACATAGGGCATTGGTTGGCACTAAATCAGGAGAATTACTTAAAGTTTAAGGAATTAGAAGGAATTGGCGAGCAAATTGCATTTCTGGAAACAATTCTGAAAGCCAATATTTTGAGTTTTGCTAAAAGTTTGAATTGGATAATAGAAAGACCTGTGGAATTAAGCATTATCAGTCAGCCCAAGCAACAGATTGTGAAGAACAAACAGCGTAAACTGTTATCTTTTAGTTTGGATTTTAAAACTAATGTTTTTATTCCTAACTACATTGGGCTGGGCAAAAGCGTTAGCATTGGCTTTGGCGTGGTGCGAGAAATTAAAGAAACGAAAGGATAATGAATAAATAGATAATTTTATGAACTCAAGATTAAGCATAAGCTTGGATTTTTGTAAAATGTAAAAACTATGTATCTGAAACAAAATATCAACAAAGAATTAACTCTCTGGAAAAGAGAAAAAAACTGCAGACCATTACTACTAAGAGGCGCGCGTCAAATAGGAAAAATCCGAATAATAAGGAATTTAGGAAAACAATTTGATTATTACATCGAAATTAATTTTGAATCGAACAAAAAATTCACCTAACAAGGGCAATCTTGCAGAAATGTTTGTCGGCTTAGAATTGCAAAAATACAGTTTGCCCTACAACAAAAACTTTTAGTATTGCTTATTAGCGACCAAACAATTCCTAATGTAGAATTAATAAAGGAATTTAAAGATAAAATAGAAAAGTTTGTTTTCATTATAACAAAGGAAATGATAAATAAAACACAATGGATAATAAACGCAATTTAAATAAAAGCTGATGAAATTAAAGTTAATCCGTTTGATGCACAAGATATTGAAAATAAATTGGAAAAATACAATTTTGGTGATTACGACATAATACTAAATATCACAGGTGGAACAAAATTAATGTCGCTTATTGTAAACGGTTTTTTTAGAAATATTGGTACTGTAATAGAACTTTTAGACCTAAAATAAATAGAAATATTTGTACATTCGTGGTGCTAATAAACCATTAAATTTTAAAAAATGTTAATAAATTTAACAAATCACCCATCGGTGAAATGGAGTGAAAAACAAAAATCGGAAGCAATAAAAAAGTACAAAGAAATTATTGATATTCAGTTTCCGCAAATTGACCCAACTGCAACCATTGAAGAAGTGCAGGAAATGGCAGAAAAATATGTTGCCGAAATTATAAAAAAACTAAACTATGCCGATATACAAACTTTTGATACCGAAACAAATGTTGTACACATAATGGGCGAAATGACTTTTACTCACAATGTTATACGATTGTTAGACCACAAAGCCATAAGTTGTGTTGCTTCCACAACCAAACGGACAATTGTGGAAGAAGAAAACGGACAAAAAATATCGGTATTTGAATTTGTACAATTTAGAGGCTATCGTTCCAAGTGGGAAATACCATATTAGGCTCTCATATAAAATTATTTGTGTCTAGTTTATTTTTACAGATAATTTTTAAAATAAAAATTTAAGTATTTTCCGAAATACTTAGCCGTAGATTGTATCGCATCGCTTCAACAACCAAACGCACAATTAAAGGAGTAGAAAAACAGAAAAAGCAGAAGTCTGGGGTCTTGTATGGTGGATACTTTGATAATTAGAAAAAAACAAATTAACTTTATAATCACCTAAATTCAAGAAGTAAATGCAACTGTCGGGACTTCTATTTTCGAGAATTACACACAGACATTTCTCAATAGTGAGCATAATATTGACAATGCAAAAAAAGAACTGGCAGGTATCAAAGCCAAAGATTTAGATTTTGAAAATCAATATGTAATACGGTTAATTGGGGACGATGAAGATTACGGAATACAAGAAAAATTTTTCAAAGGCAATGTAATAAAAGAAGGAAAAGAATGGCAACAAATTAATAATGAAAACCAACTAAACACCAATGCCTCTGCCGAAATTACAAGCATACTGAAAATTTATAAAAAAAATGAAAATTACAACCTAAAAGTTTTTTTACTCGCTTCCGACACCGTGTTGTCGGTTCTTGCTGCCGTTTTAATAAAAGAATGGTTCGCACAAGAAGAAGTAAAAAAAAATATCCGAATATTGAAGTAATTTTCAATGATAATGTAGAAAGTCGCAATGCTGATTATATTGTAAATTTACGAACCGATTTAAAAGAAACTGAAATTTATGACGGTTTCAATGAACTAATAAAAAAAATAATAGACCTTTCAAAAGACAAACAAAAAAACACAATAATAAACATAACAGGCGGTTACAAAGGTTTTATCCCGATACTTACAATCATTGCTCAATTAGAAGGTTTAAAACTCAATTATATTTATGAAGATAGCGAAGAATTGATTGAAGTCCCTAAAATGTCTATTGACTTCGATTTTTCATTTGTAGAAGACAATTATCTTGCTTTTGAAAGTATAAAGCCAAATAAAAACGATAAAAATTTGCCAACAAAAGATGAATTTATTAAATTTCTTATCAATGAAAAAGATTATGACGCATTATTTTCTGATTTTCAACTTATTGAAGAAACTAAAAGTAAAAAAATAAAATTAACTTTATTCGGAAAGTTGTTATTTGAAAAATATGAAGACTTATATAATAATGACAAATTAGCAAGACAAAAATTACTTGGCGAAGTTATCGAATATAAACTTTATGAGTATTTTAAAGAAAAAGAGAGAAATTCAAAAATTACAAAAGGAAAAATTTTAGGAAATGAAAAATTTGATATAGATGTTTATATTGAAAGAGAAAATGAAATAGGCGCCCTAGCAAAGGTACTCAATGAAATAGATA
>CAYQXT010000040.1:0-14958 GCA_964421365.1 uncultured Bacteroidaceae bacterium | reverse complement strand
TACAATTGATTACTGAAGCCGTCCGACCGATTTCGATGCAAATTCACCTATTTATACTGGACTCATTTATTATTCAGGCTAAGCCTGAAAGAATATTAATGGCTCATGCATAGCCTGAGCCAAACAGCTTTTTCTCAATAGAAATTATTAGTGGATAAAAAATATTCATAAAATTAGGATACCGACTCGGTAATAGCAAGGGTTTCGCTTTTAATAAAGCCTCTGCAAAAAAAAAATTTACAACAAATCAATAAACAGTTCAAACACTTAATTACAAGCACAGTACAAACAAGAGTAAGCTTCATAAGTTTTTTTTCGGTCTAATTGTTGATAAAAAGTATTTAATAATTAAAAATAATTCATAAAAAATCCCTACATTGCCCATTATTAATCATTTGCAAAAAATGGACCAAATTCATGGTGGTTTTATCTTAGAATCGGTATATCAACTGACCCAAAATAAAGAATTGGGTTCAAAAATTAAAGCTTTAATTAAGGCTTTATATACTTTTGAAATGGGCGGTATTGAGCAAACGGTAGAAAGAAAAGAGGACACGATTTTTACTCTGGCACATAAAATTATTAGCTCGGCCTATCAAACAAAGGCATCGCTTTATATCGAAACTTTCATTGCCAATACACTAGATTTAAGCTATAAAGAAATTGATAATAACGAAAATATTCATTTTTTATTAAAACGGAAACAAAAAGTAATTGCTCCAATAGTATTCAAGCATTTACATATTATCGAGCCCCGATTAAAACAATTACAAAAATATATAGATTTCAACTTTACTTTAGGAAAATCTAAAGAAGGATTTAAAGAAAGCTTTCTTTTCTCTTATATCCCAACATATCTAAACGAAGCTTTCAGCCAACTATTGGAGTTTAATCCGGTGATTAATAGTTTTTTTTATCAAAAGCCACGAGACTTACAAAAAAAATTAGCCAAACTAAGCGCAATAGAAAAAAAATTGGTAAATGAAAACATTGACTTTTGCCTGAATAATCCGTATCCCGATGCCGAACAAGTTAAAATAATAGAGATTGATGGGAATAAACATGATAATTTATCGCAAAAAGATATAGATGACTTTAGAGACCAGCTTTTTGATGATGTCCTAAAATATAAAACGCTAAGAATTCCCACAAAAAAATTCAGTCAAATAAAAGATTATATAGATGAATTAAATGAATTCGTTAATAAAAGTGAATATTTTAATCAGATTAATAAAAATTTTGAGAATCCTTTGTATACCAAGCCAGAAAGTCAGGATTGGCTACAATTTGTACTTAGTCCAATTTTAATTTCGCGTATAGAATCCACCTTAATTCAATTGTTATTAAACGGAAAATTATCATTAGAGCAGGAATTTTGGAATATCGCTGTTATCGAACGTGATATTCCAGGAGCAGCATTGGCCATCGAAGATTTTAAAATTCTTATGACTCAGCTTTTTAAGCTAGAATCTAAGGGACGAAAATTGCCTGAGATAAAGCTTCAGATTTTCATTACTCCCGAGTTTTCCGAAGCCAAACTGAATAAAAAGTTTTCCCCTAAAATAAAAAAACTGGCTAAATTCCCAACAGAGAAAGAATATGATGTATTGATAGATGCCGCAGTACTCGAACGCATGTTACCCATTTCAAAAATTCACCCCAGTAAGGCAACTCATCAAGTATTAATTCGGTCATCGCACCGCCGCCACAGTTATTTAACTTTTATTGATACTACAGATTTTAAAACAAATAGTATATTTGATATACCTACGTTCAGACATCAGGAATATTTACAAGCACTGGATAACAGGGAGTATTTCATTCGAAATATTGTTCGCAAAAATAAACTAAGCGATTTCCAATTAAAAAGTTTAGATGCATTGCTCTCCGGTCAGCAAATTATTAATTATTTTTCAGAAAATCACGAAAAATTAATCGTTGCTATTCTGATTGCCTTTCTAAAGTCCGGCAATTTTGCCCTTCTCTCAGCAAATGCAAATGAAATTCTTAGCTTAAAAAAAGAAATAGCACCCTATTTCATCGAGTTTTTTGTAGTTCATAAATTCCTATCACCCAAAGAGAAAGAAAACAGGCAATACATATTAAAAGAAAATCCTCCCAGTTTTACCTTGATAGATGTACAATGTTTTAATTCAGCAAAATTTCTTGCCGATTTTGAACATTATCATCCTCTAAAAAAATATAATTTAATTGTAAATCAAGCTCATAAATTGTCCGATTGGCATACGAATTATTCCGCCGACTTTTTTTTAGGTATCCAAAATTTAAAAAAAATTGTTCCACCAGCCGCTTTCTGTTTTGCAATTTCGCATTCAGCCCGATACAATGTATTAGTTGATATTTCTCATGAGCTGAAACTTCCTTTAGGCAATATTATTCTCCAAGACAAAAAGTATCATAATTTTAATTACTATGTTAATATAACCAACATAAACCAGCAGCTAACCGATACAGCTATCCAAAAAGAAATTATTTCCGCCCGAAAACAAGCAAATACCCTTTTAGAATTAGATGAATTCATAGAACAAAGGAAGGTTATGGATAGAGACGATGCTATTTTAATAGTACAGCCCCAAAATAAAAACATAGAAGCAACAGCCAATACTGATTATAAAAATTTATTATTTAAAATCCGTAACAAACATGATAATCTAACCATAAAATCTATTCTAACTCCCGATGACAGAGATTCTGATATAGAAACCTTAGCAAGTTTTGAACACAATAAGAGTTCTTTTGAATCAGAAGCAGCAGTCTGCAATTTAATAGATGAAAAAATATTATCAACAATAGATTTAAAAAATACAAGTAAAATTGTTTTTAATTCTACTCCTTTTAATATCGAGAGTATTCAAAATGCGTTAGCCTCACTAAGTGATTATACCGGACAAGCGGAAGTTAATTTTAATTTTCTCAAAATAAATAACGGAATTATTGAAAAAGAATATCTCGAGACAGATTATTGGGCACTTTATCTGGGGAGTAAGCGAGAAATAGCCTATTTCGATGAAATCTATTATGGAATAAAAGAACCCCGAATAAGTAACCGTGACTTTTTAAAAAATATAATTTTACAAAACTATTTTGTTGAGCTTGATTTTCAATTTGCCACCCTCTCAGAGAAATATCTTTTAGACATCTACATAAACAAACATAAAATTGGGCAGATAGATGAACGACAATGGATATATACAATTGAAGAGCAAGAATATCTGGCAATTTTTGAAGAACTGATTTCTTTCTTTAAGACAAATTTTGGAGAATTCGATTATTTTTCAACCTGGCTCGACAGAGCTTATCATTCTAAAAGTTTTCCATGTCTAAACGAAATTCTTAATAAGATTAAACCAAACAAATCTGTATTTTTTAACGTTCCGGTCGAAAATCAAATCTTCCTAGATATTGTTGAATTAATTACTATACAATATCCAAATAAAACAAACAAATTTCTGATAGAAAAAGCAATAAATAAATCTTTTACAATTACCTCTTTTTTATCAGCAATTAGTACTTTAGTGGGAATAGAGGCCGTAGATGAAGATTTAATAGCAAAAATTAAAGGCTATTTTTTCCGTGCACGAACGAGCTATCAAACCAAAGTATTTTTAAATAAACTAAAAAAAATAACCTGGCTGGATGGCCTCTTTGAGGATCAGCAAAAAGGACAGTTTGTTTGTAGTTTAAAGCGCCAGGATATTAAAGTGATGCAAGAAAAAACAGAACACTATTTTCAACGTTATTTTTCGCAAGAATATATACGCAAAGCACTCTTTAAAGAAGAAAAGCTACTGACTCAACTCTGGGAACGGGTAGTAGTTTTGTACTACAGAGAGATGACAAACTTTATAAATAGCTCCACTTTGGAGTTGGTAAAATTTCTTCAACTACAATTAAATGAGCAAGAAAAGAAAAGTTACCGGAATATAAGAGCCGGAGCCTACCTTCACGCCTACCCATTCAGGAAACAAAGCAACAGGGATTTTAATAATAATCTGTTGGAAACTACCTCAAATTTAACCCGAAAATCTTTTGAAGCAGTTCGTGAATATGTTTCCCAGATTGACTATAATAAATCCCAATGGTTTGATTTATTGCAGAGTTCTAAAGACTTGCTTCATAAAAAACCAGAATATTGGATTCTTAATTTTTTATATGGTCTGGCCTCGACAGTAGTCTTTGAACCCGAAACACGCGGGTTTGCAGCCGGTTTGGAACAAATAGCCACAGCTTTTACACAAATGCGACTATCACAACGACAAACACCCAAAGATTTTGCACAAAAACAAAACTTTATATTTTCAAAATTAGCAGAGCAACAAAGCGACTTGCGCGAGCAAGTTGAACCGGTAGTGCATCTTTCCATGCACCGCCAGTGGCTGCACCAGTTTAATCATAAATTTTTAGCCGATTATGAAGGATAAAATAAACTCAGAACTGCTCAACCTACAGGATGAGCTACAAAATTTAAGCAATGCGGTTACGCATATTCGTAAAGCCGAAGAGCTTTCGACTAACGTTATTTCCGGTGTAAAGCAAATTCAGAATAGCTACGAAAAGCATTTAAACCAATTAAGCGATTTGTTCAAACAATCCATAGCGGCATACGAACAGGAGTCTGATAAAAAAATCACCGAATTGCAGACGCTCGCAAAAAAACAAGTACTGGAGGCTCAAAATGTTCTTCAGGATTTAAAGCAAAAGAGCGATGAAATTCAGAAATCGGCTAATGATACGCTAGAAAAAGCCTCTGAGCAATATGATAGATTCTTAGACAAGAATTTTCTTCATACCAAGCATCAGATGGAGCAAGTTAGTTTGGCCTACCAGAAAAGAGTGGACGAAGAAACAGAAATTTTGGCAGAATTTACCCGTCTGACCCAGAAATCAGAGAAAGTTAATCAGGAGCATTTGGCAAAAAATAGCCAAATGTATGAGCAAAAAGTATCTACTTTGGTTGACTCACATCAGAATAATGTAGAAAAAATGAATGCACTACTCAGCCAATACGAAGAACTAGGAAAAGCAACAGCAGTGCTGTATAGTAAAGTAAATGAAATCAATTTTCCGACACACCTCAAGAATATTGGCCTGCGAATGGATGAGTTAAATACTAATATTGCTGCTTATACCACTAAATTAGATGCGTTAGAAACCAATTTTAATAAAAACACAAAAGATATAGCCAACATAAAATATCTGATAATTTTAGTACTAATTTTTGTTGTGGCCATGTCACTGGATATTGCCATGAAATACCTACCATAAATAGTGTTTAGAAATTAATTTTCTAATACTAATCTTTACTTTTGTACTTCATTATCATTTCTTGATGGAAAACACAGAGGACTTGAAATTATAAAATACACCAAAAAGAAAGGTGAAAAGTGAAATTCACTATTCACCTTTTAGAATTATTATACATCCACTTCATCGTCCATTTTAGCATCAACTAGAATACGGCCACAATGCTCACAAACAATTACTTTTTTTCGCTGAGCAATTTCCAACTGGCGCTGTGGTGGGATTTTATTAAAACAACCGCCACAAGCTTCGTTAAATATTTTGACCACACCCAAACCATTACGAACGTTTTTCCGGATACGCTGATAAGCAATAACTAAGCGATCGTCGATTTGTTTACCTAATTCTTCGGATAAAGTGAATAATTTGGACTCTTCACTTTGTGTTTCATCTACAATTTGGTCTAATTCAGACTTGCGAACATCCAAATCTTCTTGCCTTTCCTCAAGTAATTTTTGAGAATCAGCGATACTCGCTTTTTTGGCTTCAACCTCCTTAGTATGATTTTTAATTTTCTTTTCCGAAAGTTCAATTTCAAGCCCCTGATATTCAATCTCTTTATTTAAAGAATCAAATTCACGATTATTTCTTATATCATTTAACTTAGATTCGTACTCTTTAATATTTCCTTTAGAGTCCGAAATTTTGTTTTTTTCGGCTGTACTGCTCTTTTTCAATACCGAAATTTCTTCTTTCTGGTTTTTGATACGAGTTTCCAAACCTGCAATTTCGTCTTCCAAATCACCAATTACAAAAGGAAGTTCGCCACGTAGGCGGTGCAATTCGTCTATTTTAGAATCAACCTTTTGAAGCCTGTAAAGAGCGATAAGTTTCTCTTCCACAGTTAATTCTTTCGTATTTTTCTGATTTTTATCAGCCATATTATAAATAATTTACCGGGTTTGTATTTATTTTACTCAATTGAATGGCAAAATTAGGGAAAATTTTCGTAAGTAAGTCATAAAAAATTTCTTTTGTGAACTGTTCGCTTTCATAATGCCCTATATCTGCAATAATAATTTTGTCTTCTGCATCAAAAAACTGATGATATTTAAAATCAGCGGTAATAAAAATATCGGCCTGAAAAGAAATAGCTTTTTTAAGTAAGAAAGCCCCAGAGCCTCCACAAAGAGCTACTTTTTTTATTTTCTTATTCACTAATTTGGTGTAACGTAGCATACCGGCATTAAAAGTAGTTTTTATTTGCTCCAGAAATTTTCTGGCTTCCATAGGATTTTCCAATTCTCCGAGCATGCCTATTCCGATTTGTGCATTTTTATTATCAAGGGGATAAATATCAAAAACCACCTCCTCGTAAGGATGGGCCTTTTTCAATGCACTTATAATTTTATGTTGTAAATGCTTAGGAAAAATTGTTTCTATTCTTGTTTCTTTCTCAAAATGTAATTCTCCCTGCTTACCTACAAAAGGATTCGTATTTTCCAAAGCACGAAAACTACCCTCACCAATAGAATTATAGCTGCAAAAATCATAGTTACCAATATGTCCTGCACCGGCTTCTAATATGGCCACTCTCACCTTTTCAACATCATTTACAGGGACGAAAGTAACGAGTTTGCGCAATCCATTTTTCTGCTTATCAAGAATTTGGCAATTTTTAAGCTTCAACTTTTCGCAGATTTTCCCGTTTACACCACCCAGAACAGCATCTATATTGGTGTGTGCAGCATAAAGGGCTATATCATTTTTAATGGCTTTAATTACGGTTCGTTCTACATAATTTTTACCATTCAGTCGTTTTAATCCTCCAAAAATTATAGGATGATGTGCAATAATCAGATTACATTTTTTCTCAATAGCCTCTTGTACCACTTCTTCTGTTATATCCGTAGAAAGCAAAATTCCTTTCACTTCAGCAGAAGCTGAACCAACCATAAGTCCAGCATTATCATAAGACTCTTGCAAAGCAAGTGGGGCAAAATCTTCAATTATTCGGCTTATATCTCTTATTTTCATTTACAACGCTTCGTTAATTTTCTGTTTCTTATAAAGCCACAAATCCATGGTATTTAACGAATTACGACAACACAATAAACGTCATAACTTTTAACTAAGCACCAAGATCTATTTAGTTGTATATTCTATTTTTTGTAACTAACTATTTTCTATCAACAAACAGCATTAACAATTCCCCATTACTCAGCCATCTAATTGTTTTTTGAGAGCCAGAAGTGTTTCCTTGACAGTTGCCAGACGTCTAACAACTTCTAATTCTCGCTCAGCATCAGATTTTCCATCTTTAATTTTTTGTTCGGCCCCCTTCAAAGTCATCCCCCTTTCGCGAACTAAATGGTATATTAACCGCAAAAATTCAATATCTTCCTCAGTATAAATCCGATAGCCTTTATTATTTTTTTTTGTTTTGATAATATTAATCTCCTGCTCCCAAAACCTTATTAATGAAGGTTTTACATTTAGCTTTTTTGCTACCTCACCTATTGTGTAATGAAATTTTTCTGTCATAAATATAGATAAACTTTTAGTGGACTAATGTATAAAAATTGTTGTTGCTTTCAAAATAGAAAGTTAATTTTTCTATTAGCTTATAAGCGTTAATCAAGCACCTGCCCGGGTTGAGTTGCCTTATAGGTAAAATTATCAAACTGCTCGGGAGTCAAATCCAGAAAGATATAATTTGTAGGGTCAACCACTTTATTTTTACGATGCACTTCGTAATGCAAGTGAGGCGCTACCGACTTTCCACTATTGCCACTCAGAGCAATAATTTCGCCACGCTTAACCCTTTGTCCATTGTGAACCAGTATTTTTTTTAAATTAGCATACAGGGTTTCGTAGCCATTACCATGGTTAATAACGATATGCAGTCCATATTGTCTTTTTCGCTTGGAAGTGCGAGTTACAATCCCATCACCGGTAGCCCTAACCGCTGTACCTATAGGCACAGCAAAGTCTATTCCCGAATGGAAAATAGAGGTTTTGTAGATCGGGTCGAGATGTTTACCATAACCATAAACACGGAAATTAAAATTGGGATCTTTAATGGGTGATATAGCCGGTATTTTCACTAAAAGATTTTGCTTTTCTCTGACTAAAGAGAATAATCCTTTATATAATTCTTCTTTTTTGGCTATTTTATATTCAATTGTATCTAATCGTCTTTGATTAATATTCGCTAGTCTTATCATCTGATTTTCAGAATATTGCAAGTATCTATCAATATCAACCTGAAAGCGATTTTGAAAAACAGAATCCGGCTCGGCTTCAAATACCGCTTTGTAAATATTTTTATCTCTTTTTTGTAAATCAACCAAAACTTTTCGAACCTGAGAGTAATTTTTTTCAAGTGAAATATAATTTTCTACTAAAAAACGGTCTTCCTTTTTTAGTTTTCGGCCTTGAGAAGTGTTAAAAAAATACGAAACCACAGAAAACAGAATAAAAGCAACTACTATTGCTGCCAGTATTTGTGGAATAACAAAGCGTAAAAATTTTTGTCGCCAATTTAAATCTACTTTATCGTAGCTAAGTTTCTCGGGGTTATATTTATATTTATTTTTCATATGGTCTAAATGAAGTAGCGAAATTAGAAATAAAAATTTGAGAAATAAAATAAAACTCAATTTGATTTTTTCAAATTTGTTTTTCGCAAGATTAACGCTACATTTGTACAATTTTTTCAAATAAATATATAAACAGATAAAACACCTATGACTAAATAAATTTAGACACAGAAGAACATAATTATATAGTACAGTGCGAAAGTCAGCAATAAATGCAGAAGATTTTGGAAAAATTTTCTCTATGCGCACTCAAAATATCTTTCTAAGCACAAAAAAACATGTTACTGATGTAGCTATGTGGTAAATATAAAAAAATGAAAAAATGAAAACAAAACAAGAAATCGTTGAAAACTGGTTGCCTCGTTACACCGGAAGAAAATTAGAAGATTTTTCAAAGTATATATTATTAACAAATTTCCATCAATATCTTGAGCTTTTATCCGAATGGTACGAAGTTCCTATTGTTGGCGAAGACCACCCAATGCCAAGTGTAACAGCCGATGGCATCACACTGATAAATTTTGGAATGGGCAGTCCCAATGCCGCCACTATGATGGACTTACTCGAAGCCATTTCCCCCAAAGCCGTCCTTCTTATAGGTAAATGCGGAGGCTTGAAAAAGAAAAACAAACTGGGCGATTTAATCCTGCCTATTGCAGCTATTCGCCGCGAAGGTACCTCAGACGACTATTTCCCCCCGGAAGTTCCTGCTCTGCCAGCTTTTAGCTTGCAGCGTGCTGTCTCTTCCACCATCAGAAATGCCGGTCTCGACTATTGGACAGGAACGGTGGTTACTACCAACCGGAGAGTATGGGAATACGATAATGAGTTTAAAGACTATCTCAGGATGACCCGAGCCATGGCTATTGATATGGAAACAGCGACTATATTTACAGTCGGTTTTCATAATGAAATCCCAACAGGAGCCTTACTTCTCGTTTCCGACCAACCCATGATTTCTGCCGGAGTAAAAACCTCTTCGAGCGACAAAAAAGTATCCGAAAAATTTGTTCACAGCCATTTGCGCATAGGTATTGATTCGCTGAAAGAAATATATATGAATGGTAAATCGGTTAAACATCTGAAATTCGCTTAGCAATGACTTTCGACCAAATTCTTAAAGACCTACAAGCAAAAAAATATAAGCCTATTTATTTGCTAATGGGCGATGAACCCTATTATATAGACAAAATTTCTAATTATATAGAAAAAAATATTCTCAGCGATTCGGAAAAAGCGTTTAATCTAACTGTTATGTACGGAAAAGACACTAATGCACGCTCAGTCGATATGGCTGCAAAGCGCTTTCCAATGATGGCTCCCTACCAAATAGTGCTAGTCAAAGAAGCTCAAAATCTAAAAAAAATAGAGGATTTGGTATATTATGCTGGTAGTCCGGGCGAGACCACCATTTTGGTACTGGCCTACAAGTACAAAACCCTTGCTAAAAACAAAAAGCTATATAAAGCCATTAACAAAATAGGAGTAATTCTTGAGTCTAAAAAACTATACGACAGACAAGTACCAGCATGGATAAATACCTATATAAAAGACAAAAAGCTTAAAATATCGCCGGTAGCTTCAGCTTTGCTTTCCGAATATCTGGGTAGCGATTTGGCCAAAGTCGCTAACGAAATAGATAAGCTGGCACTCAGCCTACCCACAGGTACCGAGATTACTCCAGCTATCATCCAGGAGAATATAGGAATCAGCAAGGATTATAACGTTTTTGAATTGCAAAATGCTATTATTGAAAAAGATATACTTAAAGCCAACCGTATTATCAATTATTTCGGCGCGAATCAGAAAGAACATCCAATATTTAATACCATCAGTTTTCTATATTCATTTTTTTCCAAAGTTCTTATTTTTCACTTTACAAAAGATAAGTCGGATAGCAATTTAGCACGCGAAATGGGAGCAAGTCCTTATTTTGTAAAAAATTACCGAACAGCAGCAGTCAAATATAATGCCCGGAAAACGGTAAAAATAATTAGTTATTTACGCGAATATGATTTGAAAGCCAAGGGAGTAAATAATATTTCCTCCAAACCGGCAGATTTATTACAAGAACTAATTTTTAAAATTCTACATTAATGACAACCTACATTATCATTGCTTTTACGACCTATGTCTCCTATCTTGGATTTAAAGATCGGGAATTTTTAGACAAATTTATGTTTAATGCCTTTATGGTTTACCACCGTAAAGACTGGAAACGTATGATTACCCACGGTTTTCTACACGCCAACTGGATGCATCTTATATTTAATATGCTAACACTCTACTTTTTTGGTGATTTTGTGGAGAAGATGCTAATAATGGGCTTTGGTAAGATATGGGGAACAAGTATGTATCTATTCCTTTATCTTTCAGCTATTCCTATTGCCTCGCTGAGTTCTCTGCTTCGCCACAAAGAGAATCAATGGTATAATGCCTTAGGAGCCTCCGGGGCTGTTTCTGCCATTCTTTTTGCAGCCATTCTTTTCAATCCAAACATGAAATTATTAATCATGTTCATCCCAATACCTCTACCTGCATGGCTATTTGGCCTCCTGTATATTGCTTATACGCAATACATGAGCCAACAAGGAACAGATAATATTAATCATGATGCCCACTTGCTTGGTTCAGCATATGGCTTTCTTTTTCCTATACTATTAAATCATCAATATTTTCTGCTCTTTATTCACCGGCTGTTTTATTAAATGATGAATTGAGATTCTGAATTCAGGAATTGCTACTCGTAAAACTGCAATAGAATTTGTCACTAGTAATTTTTTGAAGACTGGCATTCGTAATTTGTAATTATTTTTAGAGCGCACGAGCGGGCTTTCCGTTTTACTCCCCCTTGCCTCAACCTAGCAAAACACAGAAAAAAAGGAGTTCCGCTAGCCGTTACACTCTTTTTTTCTGTGTTTTGCTAGGTTGAGGATCACGGCGAAACATCATCGTAATCTATTACTCCTCAGTATCTTAGATAATATTTTCGTTTCATACGAAGCCTTGCTATGAAATTCACTAATACAGGTAGTTGCAGACAAGAATATGTAATAAACTGTATGAAACAACCATGAATAGATAAATCTATACCCCAAAAGCTAATTTAAGATAAAAGCAAATAATAAGCGTAGAAAATTTTGGAAAGATTTTACTCAAATGTTCTAAAATGACTAATATCATTCATAAATCTTTCTTTTGTTATCATTGTCCTAATGTGGTTTTTCTTAAAATCTAATTTTTTTTGTAAGGAAAATAAAATGCACTCGTCTAACAATAAAAACATATTTAAGTAGTTTCTTAAATATAAGATATAAAAAGATAAAATATGACACATTCATGTATCAGAATAAACGCAGACTTAGTACAAATATCACGATGTAAGGCACTACTATCAGAAAAAAGCCTAAAAGTAGATAAAATCAGCAGCGTATATAGCCTGCTTGGAAACAAAGTAAGACTACAAATTTGCTATTTGCTCTATCAGGAAAACGAACTTTGCGTTTGCGATTTAAGCGATATTTTAAATATGACTATACCAGCCATTTCGCAACATCTAAAAAAACTGAAAGACAGCCGTATTGTAACCCTCAGAAAAGAAAGTCCTACCTATTTTTATTACCTGAAACCCGAAATCTTGCCTTTAATAGAAAACGTGTTTAATCAAATAAATTCTAAAGTAATAACAAATATATAGTTACAGATAGTTATAAAGTTGACCATAATAAACGTATTTCCAACAAAAAAGACTTAATTAATTTTTTAAACTGCACACATAAATAAACTTTTAAAAAATGAAAAACAAAGAAAAAACCATCATCGGAACAAGCATTTTAGCTTCGCTAGCAGCTTCTATCTGCTGCATCACCCCCGTACTGGCCATAGTAGCTGGAACCGGCAGTTTTGCCTCTTCCTTTAGCTGGTTAGAACCACTTCGCCCCTATCTTATTGGGCTTACCGTACTCGTACTCGCTTATGCCTGGTACGACAAACTATTACCAAAAAAAGAGATAGAATGCGCCTGCGAAGACGAAGAAAAACCCTCTTTCTGGAAATCTAAAAAATTTCTTGTTATTATTACCATTTTTGCTGCAGTAGCAACTGCTTTTCCTTATTATTCTTCGGTTTTTTACCCCAAACAAGAGAAACAAATTATGTATGTAAATCCCGATAATATCAAAACCTCCACATTGGATATAGAAGGAATGACCTGCACAGCCTGTAACTTTACCGTTCAGCATGCAGCCAACGAGGTTCAGGGCGTTTTAGAAACCAAAGCCGATTATCATACAGGTAAGGCCGTTATCAAATACGATGCCTCCAAAACCAATATTAACGATGTAATAAAATCCATAAACAAAACAACATACAATGTAAAATCACAAGAATAATTTTTTTTTGCAAATTATAATTAAAAAATTGCTTAAATACTTAAATTGAATTATTCATTAGTAATTAATAATTCTGTTCTACAATTCGTAAAAAAGAGTTTAACTTAGACACATAAGAGCAAATTTAAATAAAAAAATAATATGTAATAAAAACTTTTCACTCTTCACTATTAGTTCTTCACTTAGAGTCAGTATTAAAAGCAGAAAATTTTGGAAAATTTTCACTATGTGTACTCAAAATATCTTTTAACCAAAAATCTATATTCTCTAATGTGTCTATATGGTTTTCTAAAAATATAAAGTTTAAAAAAAATGAAAATAATAAAATTAAAAATTTCCGGAATGACGTGCGACCATTGCGCCCAAACTATCGAGAAAAAGATAGCCACAATCAATGGAGTAGTAAATAAAAAAGTAAACTTTGCCAAAGCACAAGGCGAAATCGAATTTGATGAGAGCCTAATATCCGAAAACGATATTATCAATGGCATCAACGAAACCCACTATAAAGTAGAAGGTATAATTGCTACTCATTCTTCTCACTTCGATATAATAATCATTGGCGGTGGTTCGGCAGCCTTTTCGGCCGCCCTTACAGCCGAAGATGAAGGTGCAAAAGTAGCCATTTTCAATGCCGGCCTACCTACCGGAGGCACCTGCGTAAATGTAGGCTGTGTTCCTTCAAAAAATCTCATTCGAAAAGCCGAAGCTATTCATCAGGTCAAAAAGCCACGTTTTGAAGAAATAAAAACTGATGAGCCGGCAGTAAATTTTAAGAAACTGATGCAAGGAAAAACCCAATTAATAGAAAACCTGCGACAAGCCAAATACATTGATGTAATCAAAAACAAGAGCAATATTCTGTTAATCAGTGAATTTGCCCAATTCAAAAACACATCAAGCATTGTTGCCGGCGGTAAAGAATATACGGCCAAAAAATTTATCATAGTAACAGGGTCTAAAACCAAAATTCCGCCGATTAAAGGAATAGACAAAATTAATTATCTGACACATATCTCCTTATTCGAACTTGAAGAATTGCCACAAAGTCTAACTATTTTGGGCGCCGGCTATATCGGACTGGAAATAGCACAAACTTTCCACCGTTTTGGTAGCAAAGTTCGGATTATTGAATTCACCAACCGTGTTATACGCACACAAACCGAAGATGTCAGCCTCGAAATTCAAAAGCATTTACAAGACGAAGGCATCGAATTTTATCCCAATTACAGGATAAATGAATTTGTTCCAACTCAGGATGCAGTTGTACTCAAAGGCATAAACCGAGCTACAAAACAGAAGTTTGAATTCACCGAACCGGGAAGAGTGGTAATAGCAACCGGTACAATAGGAAATACACAAAAATTAGGCTTAGAGAATATCGGTCTGACCACTGGAGCAAACGACAAAATAGAGGTAAACACTAAGCAAGAAACAGGCATCTCTAATATCTATGCAGCAGGTGATTGCACGAACACTCCGGCCTTTGTGTACACTGCAGCCGCCGAAGGAAAAACAGCCGTATTGAATGCCCTCAAAAACGAAAACAAAGAGACTGACTATACCGCTCTTCCCTGGGTAGTTTTCACCGATCCGCAGGTAGCCGGTGCCGGATTAGACGAAGAGCAGACAAAGGCGCAAGGGATAAACGCCGAAACGGCTAAAATTGAACTCAAAAATGTACCCAAAGCCATTGCAGCCAA
>CAYQXT010000039.1:0-15231 GCA_964421365.1 uncultured Bacteroidaceae bacterium | reverse complement strand
TCCGCGTTGAAAAAAATCTGAATACCTCGTTTGATCTGGAAGAGGCTGAAACAGAATATAGAGATATGCAAAAACGCTCGGGCGAGAACAGCAAACAAAGCAGTATTGAAATTCAGCAATTAAATCAAGCTAAAAATGTCGCATACTCCTCAATTGGCCAAAAAAGAATGATGAAAAATAAAACACAATCGGTTTCTTTTTATCAAAGCAGGCAAGGAAGAGCTTTTTATAAGAATAATAACTCATGGCAGGACACTCAGCTTAGCGAAGAAAAAGAAAAATCTGTCCGAAAAATTAAATTCGCTTCGACAGAATATTTCAGATTGCTCGAACAAAAGCCGGAAATAGGTAAATATATGAGCATTGGGAAGAATTGTCAGTTTATTTTTAAGAAACATATTTATCAAATCGAAGAATAAGCGCATAGATTCTTAAACATGTTCTATATATTTTTTTTATTATCGGAAAAAGTATAATTTTGAAACGTAAACAATTAAAATAAATTAGATATGAATGTACCTGATAATTTAAAGTATAGTCGCGACCACGAATGGATTCGTGTGGAAGGCTCGGAAGCATTTGTTGGCATTAGTGAATTTGCTCAAGGCGAATTAGGAGATATTGTTTTCGTTGAAATTGAAACCGAAGGTGAAGAATTAGGAAAAGATGAAGTTTTTGGCACAATAGAAGCCGTTAAAACCGTATCCGACCTTTTGATGCCGGTCAGAGGAACCGTGTTAGAAGTAAATCCTAAATTAGCAGATGAACCAGAACTGGTTAATAAAAACCCTTTTGGTGATGGATGGCTAGTAAAAGTTAAAATCAGCAATCCGAATGAATTAAACGAATTATTAGACGCAGAAGCCTATAAAGCCTTGATTACTGAGGCTTAAAATTTCTTTTTCCATCGTTTTAAGGCTTTCGGAGATTTTTCTCTTTCGGAAGTCTTTTCTTTACAATATGAACTCTCCAAGCCTTATCCATTTCTAATTCTAATTGCCAATCTGCAAATAAAATATCAGTCCGGTATAAAAGGTGAATTTGTATCAAAATCGGTCGGACGACTTTATTAATCAACTATAAATGAGCTGTCTATTTTTACATTTTTAATAAATCTATCCTTCCGACCAGTTTTTAGACCAAACTCAATAATTATTTATAAATTTGTAAAAAACTAAATTATGGAATACAGATTTTTAGGAAAATCAGGACTGAAGCTTTCTGCCCTTTCGTATGGAGCATGGGTAACCTTCCATACACAGGCAGATGATGATTTGGCTTATAAGCTAATGACCAAGGCTTATGATTATGGTGTTAACTTCTTTGACAATGCCGAGGCTTATGCCAATGGTCAGGCCGAAATTATTATGGGAAAAGCCTTTAAACGAGCCGGATGGAAGCGTTCAGATTTTGTTGTTTCAAGTAAAATTTTCTGGGGAGGAACGGGTATTAATGACAAAGGACTTTCGTACAAACATATCATCGAAGGAACAAATGCAGCACTAAAAAGACTACAATTAGAGTATGTTGACCTTATTTTTTGCCACCGGCCAGACCTATATACGCCAATAGAAGAAACGGTGTGGGCTATGAATCAAGTCATAAAACAAGGAAAAGCCTTATACTGGGGAACCAGCGAATGGAGTGCCGAACAAATCCGGGAAGCCTACCATATTGCCCGTTGTGAGCACCTAATTCCACCAACAATGGAACAACCTCAGTATAATCTTTTTCATCGTGAGAAAGTAGAGCTCGAATTTGCCCGGCTATATTCAGAAATCGGCTTGGGAACAACCATATGGAGTCCCTTAGCAAGTGGCCTTTTAAGTGGAAAATACACAGAAGGTGTGCCCAAAGGCAGCCGCTTAGATTTACCCGAACTGGAGTGGCTACGCAAACGATTTGAAGCAGAAGGAATGCAGGCAAAAATTCAGAAAGCCATAGAATTAAGAGATTTAGCAGAAGAACTTAAAATGACTCTTCCTCAATTATCATTAGCATGGTGTCTCAGCAATCCAAATGTAAGCACTGTAATGACAGGTGCTTCTAAGCTTACGCAAATGGATGAGAATATGAAAGCTATTGATATGGTTTCTAAGCTTTCACCCGAAATTTTAAATCAAATAGATACAATTTTAGGAAATAAGCCGGCTGCTGAATTTGACTGGCGCAGGAATTAAGATTTATTAATTGTCTTTTTGTTCGCAAACTCCTATTTTTGTGAAAAATATAAAATTAAATGGATAGCCTACATTATTTTGTCTGGAATATAAATCCGGTAATTACAAAAATAGGAAGTTTAGAACTCCGCTGGTACGGCCTTTTATTTGCCAGCGGCTTAGGATTAGGCTACTGGCTTATGATGCGAATTTTTAAAGCAGAAAGTAAGCCGGTAGAAAAATTAGATACTTTTTTGGTGTATTTTATTATTGGTACCGTTATTGGCGCCCGTTTAGGTCATGTTTTTTTCTACGATTGGGCTTATTATAAAGCGCATCCACTAGAAATTATTATGGTTCAACATGGCGGTCTGGCAAGTCATGGGGCTACAATAGGTATTTTATTGGCTACATGGCTGTTTATTCGCTTTCATTTCAGAGGAAATTTAGTTTGGCTGCTCGACCGTCTGGCTGTTTTAATTCCCTTAGGCGGTGCTTTTATTCGATTGGGAAATTTCTTCAATTCCGAAATTTTAGGCAAAGTAAGCCATCTCCCCTGGGCGATTATTTTTGCACGGATAGATAATCTTCCCCGACATCCGGCACAATTATACGAGGCTTTGGCCTATATTCTCATATTTCTGTTCATGTATTTTTATCTTTTTCAAAAAGAGAAAATTAAGCAACGTCCGGGCGAACTTACCGGCTGGTTTTTTACACTGGTTTTTGGTTTTCGCTTTTTTATCGAATTTATCAAAATAAAGCAATCTGATTTAATCGGACAAAGCTGGTCAATAGACATGGGACAATTATTGTCTATTCCTTTAGTTTTATTTGGAATAGTTCTTATTATTTGGGCAAGAAACAGCCAAAGGCTGAAATCTTAATTGTACCAGATGACAATGATTAAATTAAGGTCATAGACCTATTTATTTATGAAACTCATTACTAATAATTAATAGATTAAGTTATATAATCATTTTAGTAACTACATACAAAATCAATACTTTAATAATTTTAAAAGAGAAACAGATGAAAGTAGTAATTCCAACAAATGACCAAAAATTAATAGAGAAAAAAAGCGGACATGCAAAATATTTCGCGGTTTATGAAATTAATAATAAAGAAATTAAACTACATCAGCTGATTGAGAACACTCATAATCAGCATAATCATGCAGCCGAAAAAAACCAGCACCATGAGCACAGCCACGATGAGCAAGCCAAACAGTTTGCTCAATTTGATGCTTTTATCGTACAACATTTAGGCTCACATTTTAAAACGGCAGTAGCCGATCAAGGTGTTACTGTTTATTTTACAAAAAAAACAGAAATTAAAGAGGCAATAACAGAATATCTGAAAGATGCTTAAATCCATACTTAAGAGACTAAACATAGGGCTAAAATACCTGTTTTTAGCCCCTGTTTACTTCTACAAATATTTTATTTCGCCCTTTACGCCTTCCGCTTGCAGGCATGTACCCACTTGCTCGGAATACGCAGTGCGCGCCATAAAAATTCATGGCCCCCTAAAAGGTAGCTGGCTCGCCATAAAACGTCTTTCGCGCTGCCATCCGTGGGGAACAAGTGGTTACGACCCTGTACCACCCCGCCAGATTAAGGTAAAAAAACTGAAATTATAAACCCAAGGCAGATTCTATTTCAGGCTTAGCCTGAATAATAAATACGACAAAGGTAAAACCTTTGCCAAATATTTCTCATTATTTTGCTAAATATTTTTGTATGATTTTCTGTAATTTAGTTACATCTATGGGTTTAGAGATATACTCATCAAAGATTCTTCGCAACTCTTCTGTCTGTGCGCCTTTTGTACAGGCTGTAAGAGCTACAATTGGTAAAGCAGGTCGTTTTTCTTTTATAAGTTGAGTAGCTTCTGTACCATCCATTACTGGCATTTTTAAATCCATAAATACCAGATTTATATGCTCGTTTGATATACATTGTTCATAAGCTTCCTTTCCGTTTTGAGCATGAAGGATATTTAGTCCCATTTCAGAAAATAATTCTTTCATGTATAAAATGTTAAACTTATTATCTTCGGCAATCAAAATCAGGTGATTTTTCCATTCTAAAGATACATCGCCTTCTTTATTCGCTCTTTGCTGGACATTTTCGTAAGGAAGTTCACAATAAAAGGCCGAGCCTTTACCGACTTCGGATTCTACTTTTATCCTACCTTCCATTAATTCTACATATTCCTTGCAAATAGACAAGCCAAGACCTGATCCTCCATATTCGGTTGCAATGGATACATCTGCCTGACGGAAACGTTCAAATACTGCATCAATTTTAGCCGCAGGAATTCCTATTCCGGTATCTTTTACAAAAAAAATAAGCTTTGTTTTTTCTATATAATAACCAAATTCTACTCTGCCTTTGTGAGTGAACTTTATGGCATTGTTTATCAAATTATCCAGAATTTCAGTTAATTTAGTTTTATCCGTCTTAAACAATAAACGCTCCTGTCCGACTGCCAAACTTAAATCCAGTCCCTTATTTTCAGCCTTGCCCTTGTGTACTTCTAAAAGTTTGTCCAAAAGCTTGTTAATATAGACATTCTCGGTTTTAAGCACTGCCTTGCCGGTTTCTATGGCCGCAATCGTTAAAACATCCTCTACAATAGCAAGCAACTGGGCAGAAGAATCTATTACGATTTGAGCAAAATAAACTTTTTTTTCGTCACTTAATCCGGTCTTTTTCAAAAAGGAAGAAAATCCCATAATCGCATTCAGCGGCGTTCTTATTTCGTGCGAGATATTTTGCAAAAAAATGGTTTTAAGGGAATTACTTTCCTCCACTTTTTCTTTAGCACTGCGCAATTCCTTAAGCATAGCTACTAATTGCTCATTCTTCGTGCCTAATTCTTTTTCAGCAATTTGTCTTTTTTTCTCATTTTCTATATTCTCTATGGCAAAAGAAAAATCGGCAGCCAACTCATCCAGTAGTTCTACCTCTTTTTCATCAAAAGAAAAAGTCTCAGAAGAATAGAAGTTTATGACTCCTATTGTTTCTCCAAAAACGACAACCGGAAATGCGGCACTCGAAAGGTATCCTAATTCTAAGGCCTTTTCTCGCCATGGTTTCATTCCTGGGTCTTCTTTAATAGTATTGGCAATAATATGTACGCTTTTTTTAATGCACAAACCCGTAGGGCCATTCCCCCATTTATTATCTTCTATGCTAATAGTAAGCTCGCTTACATAATCCTTCGTAAAGCCACTTGATGCTACCGGAATTATCTTATTTTCTCCCTCATTCAGCATCCCTATCCAAGCCAGGCGATATCCGCCTACTTCAGTAGCAATACGACAGGTTTCCTGATATAATGCTACTCTATCTTTTGTACGAACAATCGCCTGATTTACACTGCTTAATACAGCATGAATCCGATTTATTTTTTGCAATTCTTTATCCCGCTGAATCAATTTTTTTTCACTCAAAGCTTTCTGTTGCCTCTCTTTCTTAAGCAATAATGCTTCCTGTACGGCAAAAGACAATCGGATAATATTTTCTTTTATCACATAATCCCATGCCCCGGCTTTCATACACTCCACAGCCACATTTTCATTTATCGAGCCGGTTAATAAAATAAAGGGAATTAAGGGGTATTTTTCTTTGGCTATATTTAGTGCCTGCATTCCATCAAAAGCAGGCATAGCATAGTCTGAAATGATTATATCCGGTAAAAAAGTATCTAATTCCTGCACAAAACGCTGTTCGGTTTCCACAATCCGATCGATGAAATCAAGACCTTGCTCGCAAAGTAATCTTTTAGCCAATTCGGCATCCTCAGGAAAATCTTCTACAAATAATATCCTTAATTTAGTTTTCATTTTGTTCAATTAAAGTAATTCTAAATACTTTATATGTCAGGTAATTTGTTCAAAAGTAACCAATATAAACTAATCTGTTTCACCGAAACTAAAAATTGTTCAAAATCTACCGGCTTACGAATATAACTATTCATCCCTAATTGATAACTTTCAATCAAGTCTCTTTCCTCCTTAGAGGAGGTGAGAACAATAACCGGTATAATCTTCTTATGCTCATCAGCTTTAATTATTTTCAAAACCTCTAAACCGTCAATTTTGGGTAGTTTAAAATCCACAGAATAATTTTAGGTTTAGTTTCCTTATACTCTACATACTTATTACGGATATGAAGGAAATCAAGGGCTTCTTCACCATCCTCCACATGAACGATACGATTGCTCAGTCCATTTTTTTTAAGCGCTCGAATGGTTAATTCGGCATCATTAGGATTGTCTTCTACTAACAATATATCAATAGCACTCACCATTAAATTTTTTAAAAGAAATTCATATACTCTCAAAAGTATAAAAGATTTTTATAAATAAAAATAAAAAATACTTCCTTTATTTAATTCTGATTCTGCCCATACTTCTCCACCATGCTTAGTAATAATACGCTGAACAATAGCTAAGCCTACGCCGGTCTCTTCAAATTCTTTTTCGCTGTGTAAACGCTGAAACACTCCGAATAATTTCTTATAATAGCGCATATCGAAACCGGCACCATTGTCTTTTATCCGGTAAACGAACTTTTCGTTTTGCACAAAACTATCTATTTCTATTGCCGGCGAATCTTTTTTTGAGGAATATTTAATGGCATTAGAAATTAATTTTAGCCTTTTCGGCCGGTGAGCTCAGTTCAGAGAATACATCCTTCACCAACTCGTTCATTTCAATCTCCTTCTTGTCTAAAGGCTGTATTCCAATGCGCGAAAAAGTAAAAATATCATCTATCAATTGTCCCATTTTTTGACTATTACGATGCACTATTTTCAAATATCGTTCTCCTTCTTCATCCAAACTCTCATTATAATCAACGAGCAAAATTCGAGAAAAGCCATCTATTGTACGCAGGGGTTGCCCGTAAATCGTGCGAAACAGAATAGGAAAAAGTTTCCACCCATGGCCTGTATTTCCGCAATACTATAACCATACTCAACAAAATAAAGATTTAAAAAAAACGAGAAACTAACTCATAAAAATAAATGATATTTAAAGCATTGATAAAAATCAGAGTGGTTCCGGAAAGGGCTATTCTCCATTTGATAGAAAAAAAATACAGATATTTAAACATCCCTATGATAATATAAAATGGACTTAATCCAAAAAATCGGCGAAGGTGATACAAAAGAAGAAGAATCAAAGCCACAGTAAAACTGTTCTAAGCAACATTCAGCAGTTGATTATAATAAAATTCCGGTATTCTTTGTTCTGTGTATTACGTTTACAATATAAATACTTAATGTACAACTTTTTTATCAAAAAATAAAATTATTATGAGTCCGGTATAAAAAGATAAATTTGCATCGAAATTGGTCGGACGGCTTAACTAATCGACTGTAAGTAAGCTGTCTATTTTTACAGTTTTAATAAATCTATTCGTCCGACCGGTTTTTAGACCGAACTCTATTATTCTTCATTTGTAATTTGTAATTATTTTATAGACCTCTCCCCTTCCCTGATAGCTAATTTGGAGAAAATATATCCCAGCGACTAATTTATAGGCATCTAAATCCAGATTCAAGCGTTTCTGCTTACTGCGGCCAGTAAGAATCAGCCTGCCGTTTGCATCAATAAGACTGTAAGTATAAGTTTCTAAGGGATTAAAATTCCATTCGCCATGAATTGTAGTCGAAAAAGGATTCGGATAAACTTCCAAAAGCTTTTTTACTTCATTAGCCCTATTTATACCGCTTATATTATTTAGAAATTGCCCCTTACTCGATTTTATATTAGAAAATAATCCGGCCTTATTTTCTGCTTTCAGGTTAAAATAATACGTTTTACCCCGCTCCAAATTAAGATTATAAACGCTCACCTTAGTAGCCATACCTAGATTAGCCCAATTTAATACATCTGTTTTTCCGGCACTTGTGCCAATAGAAAACCAATAATCCCTTATCCCCGATTGGCTATCGGCCGAACTTGTCCAATGTGCCGAAATCTTATCCGGTGTATCAAATTCATCTATATCAGTAACTAAACCATCTAAAACAGAGGCTATTTCTTTAGGCGGCGAAGAATCTATATTCAAATAATAGTGTTGATACTGAGAAAGTCTGTATTTGCTGTCTATCAGAACATTAATTAATTGATAAGCGGCTTGTCCTGCGTCTTGATTTTCGTTCTGAATTTCATTATTATTTCCTATTTTTAGGGTAAGCTGATTATTTCGCGCTTTATAAACAGCTAATTCTTGCACAGAGACCCTATCCTGTGCCTCAAATCCAAGATATTTTCCTCTACTCCGCTGTATGTTTGCTATTTGCAAGACGATTTTCCCATCCCGGTAAACCAACAAGCTATCCTGAGCCGGCAAATAAGCCAGACCAATATCCAATGCTGTATCAGTAAACTGATGTACGACTCCTGCAAGAAGGTTTTGCGATTGATTGGAAAGTTGATAGATGCAGATACTGTCTTTTGCCGACATTAAACTCAGTCTAAAACCAGAAACAGGCTCATTGTTGAGAAGACTATCCACCATAAAATAAAAAGATAAAATACTGTTTTGGCTTAAATCGGCTCTAAAAGAATAAAAATAAGCGTTATTCTCTTTACTCTGAAAATCCGTATAAATTAGCGAACTTAGACTGGTTTCCGTATAAAATAAACCTTGAGCAAAAAGCCATGTTCCGGTATTTTTCCACCGGCTATTACTGCTAAAATTATCGTAAAAATAGCCAAAACCCGAATGACAGCTATTATCTACCTTAGGCAACTGATAAAAGGCTTGCAAAATTTTAGCATTCTGTACTTTATCCTCAAAATTGAGAGTAAAATCCTTTGTGTACCAAGGCTGAAAATCTAATAATGTATAGGGAAGTTGCGATATTTTCAGTTTCCAGTGTGCCTGCCAGCCGGCAGCATTTGTCCGGCCATCGCTTTTAAAATGCAGGCTAAAGTCGGCAGGTTTAAAATACAGACTATCAAGATTTAATGTTCCGGTAAAATTGGCTACAAGATTTTGCTTTTTGGCTTCTCCCCGATAGATAAAAAGGGTGTCAAAATCCTGCTCTACAGAAAAGGTATCGAAAAGCAAGCTTAAACTTTCTGCTTCGGGATGCGCAATACGAAGTGTATAACTCTCATTGTCAGCATAATTGCCCTTTGCGCCTCCCAAATCCCAGATATAATTTTGCAAAGCCGTATCAGCCTCCATGCTAAACTTCTGAGCAATTTCATTCCATAAGTCCATTCTGTCGCCATCATAGCCCAAAGCCCAAATAGCTATGCCAGCAATATCCAAAGTTTTAGTCATATCGTATTTATACCCCAAACTAAGCGCATCATCATACCACATTTGAAAAATCCCATCTGTTGTGTGGCGATTGTAGTAGGCATTTGCCGCATTCCAATCCCAAAGCCTTTCCACATTTTTCAGGGTATCCGTTATTTGAGCATAGGTATAGGATTTCCCCTTTGCTACTGTTTTAGCCGGAATGCCAGAACTTTCTACCTGCCACTCGCGCCCATAGTAAGGCACAGCAAGCGCCAGTTTGTCTTTATCCACGCCCAATTGTAAATAATACTCCACACTGCGGGTAGCATCTATGGCCGGCCAGATTTCCCCATTGTTTTTTGGTGCTACGGGACCGGCATAATCGCTTCTCGACCAATGATATTCATATCCCATTATCAAATATAAATCCACATAAGGCTGCATGGCTATCACATCAAAGGATTTACTCCAATCTACTGCCGGCAGCGCCATAGACAGCATGGCTGAGGCCTTATAGTTATGCAATGCATTGGCCAGCTTAACAATAAAAGCCGTGAAATTATCGCGCTGAGCAGATTTCAGCATCTCAAAGTCGATATTAACTCCATCTGCATCGCGGTATTTTACCAGCGAAATAAGACTGTCGATGAGCGTTTGCACGGCATTGGGATTTTCGAGCAAAACCGCGTGATTGGCAAAAAGTGTGGCCGTAAGATGTACTCTTTTACCCACATGATGCACATAAGCAGGCAATTCGGTAGTACGCCAGTAATGAATATCGGTATAGCTACCTGTTTCTGGATTCACCTCGTACGAAAAATAGGCCACATCCGAAAGCAGCGAATAATCGTAATTTTTATAGCTCGTCCCCATCCAGTAAGGCTGCCAACCGAAAACAATTTTACGCAATCTGTGCTTAGAGTTTATTGAAATAAGCTTTGACCTATCCATTTTCCACCTTGCATCCCAATCGCTCTCTTTAACCATTTTATATTGCCCAAATTGTTTGCTTTGCTCAGCATGAATACTAGACATTTGGGCATTTGTCCGTATCAACAAAAGAGAGCAAAAGATTAGAAGGATTGCTTTTTCCATTAGGCTAAAATTCGTTTATCAGACCCACCGGGTCTCCTTACAGATGTTTCGTATCGCCAAAGGTAATAAATAATTGGAATTTTGGAATTGATCAAACCCTCGATTATCATCGAAAACCCACGATTATCATCGTGAGCTAACAATAGACCGTCCCTGCCGGGACTTTTTTTGTTATGAGTTTTTTTTAATACCATAGCTTCCGCTATGGTTTAACAAGAGGTCGCCCTATCGGGCTTAAAAAAACACATTTCTTGATGTTTTTCGCAAGGAATTAAAATACAAAATACTGGTTTCTTTTGCTAGCTTAGCGGATGCTAAAGTTGCATCGTACTATTTAGACTTTTACTCTATGCGAAGCAAAAGTTGCATCGCACTATTTAGACTTTTACTCTATGCGAAGCAAAAGTTGCATCGCACTGCTTAGACTTTTACTCTATGCCATGCAAAAAACAACTCACACTGCTTAGACTTTTACTCTCTACGAGGCAAAAGCCGCATCGTACGACTTAGACTTTTATCCTCTGTCCTGTAAAAGTCGCAACACAGCATTTAGACTTTTACTCCGTGCAAGAAAAAGCCCCATCAAAGAAAAAAGTGAAATAGAAGATATAATAATTCTCATTTTTACAAAAAATACGTAATAATGTGCATTCAACATCAGATTATTTCATCAATCAATAATTATAATCAAAAAACAGAATAAATACATGATTGTGTATAAACGGAAATAGCCAACTAACTGCATATACTCAAATACTTAATAATACAATACGACAAAGCGAAAAGACAATATAAAAACAATCATCTGGAACTAAGCATAAAGTATTAAAAAAATAAAACATACATTTTTTATAATTTTTTTTATCAGATATTTTGTTTATTAAAATAATATGATTAGTATTGTACTCATAAATCTATTTAATTAGATAGTATTTAATAAAAACTAAAACTTTAATCTCATGGAAGGAAACATGTCTCCGGCAACAATTGATTTTGAGGTGGTAGATACCACCAAACAAACACCAAAACTCAAGCTCCCCATAATTCCGCGAACCGATTATGGCGTGCTATTCGTTAGTCAGTACGTACTACCCAAACTGGAAATCAGTGGCTATAGTAGCGAACAGTTTACATTAGAAAGCTTTACAGAAAAAACGGAAGCATACGAAGTAAAACTTGCCGAAAGCCGCAAAACCAGCTTCGAGCGAACACCCAATATAGTACGAATCCACGAAATAATAGACGACGCCAAAACCGGTATAAATGCACTTAAAAATCAATTACGTATAGATTATACATCAAGTATGGCAGTGGCCAAATTTGGAGTACTTGGAATTGTTCGTACACCCAATGGTTATAGCTATCCATCGAGCTACGACAACATACGCGAAAGTATGAGTATTACCATTAAAGGCCTATCAGAATTAGGCTACGAAAACCACAAATACGGCTTGGCTTTTTGGCAGGCATTATATGAAGAGTTTACGGAGTTATTACTTCTGAACCGCACATTAAGTGGTGGCAGCAGTGCCATGCGCAGTACTAAAAATGAACTAAAAAAAGAGCTTACAGCTTATTTGAAATTAGTTATTTATTTATTAAAAGCCAATAAAGGCGAAAATTGGCTCCAGTTCGCCCGGGACTGGGGCTTTCAGAGAGAATTTTATTAGCATGAAAAATTGTAGAGACGTACGGCCGTGCGTCTCTACTGCGTTTTTTTGTAAAGACACACGACCGTACTTCTCAAGCTATACCACATCTGGGAATGCCGATTCGATTTCTTTACAGATACGAGTAAAAACCTCTTCTTCGTCCAAAGTAGCATCTATGCGTTTTACATCATGCCTATTCTGATAACGTTCAATCACGTGTAAAGTCTTTTGCTCATGTTCTTTAAAGCGCCGAATAATATTCTCTATTTTCAGATTATTTTTCTTCACTCGCTCGGTTATATTTCCAAGACGTTGAACAGACTCAATAGCAGATATTTCCAGATTAATAATCATAGAAATATTAGAATTATGAGACTTAAGCATCCCTTCGAGAATATAAGATTGTACTAATGTGCGGGGAAAGCCTTTAAAAATAAATCCTTTTACATTTTTTGTTTTTTCTAATTCCCTCTCTATAAGCTGAACGACTATTTCATCCGACACATTTTCATTGGCCTGATAGTGATGCAATATTTTTTGCCCCAGAGCACTATCGCTTTCCAGTTCGGATTCTAGTAACTTATTCATGTCTATATTGGTCAGGCTGTATTTTTCGGCAATTCGCTGGGCATAGGCACTTCTACCGGAACCGGGATAGCCAAACAAGATTAGATTAAACAGGCTTTTATGCAACTCGCGGTTTATTATCCGGGTTAAATCTTTGGTAACGGCCTCAATGCTCTGACTTCCTTCCACCTCCTCGAAAATTCCGCGTTCTTTATAAAACTCAATCACTGGCAGAGTTTTGTTTTTGTATTCTTGCAATCGTTTTCGTATCACTTTCTCATTATCATCGCTTCTGCCCGATACTGTACCCCGTTGAACCAATCGTTTTACGGATTCCTCTTCATCTAATTCTATACTAATCAAGCAACTGAGCGTAGTATTAAGCTGTATCATCAGGCCTTCGAGAATATAGGCCTGTGTGTAGGTACGCGGAAAACCATCAAAAAGAAAGCCTTTGGCCTGCGGATTACTCTTAATAGTTTTCTCAATAATCTGAACAATAATTTCGTCCGACACCAGACCCCCGGCAGCCATAATGCTTTGGGCCTCTATACCTAATTTTGATTTCTCGGCAATTTCTTTGCGCAAAATATCACCCGTAGAGATATAATACAGATTATACTTTTTAATCAAATATTCCGACTGAGTTCCTTTCCCTGCCCCGGGGGGGCCAAATAATGCAATGTTCAACATAGGTTAAATGTTTAGTTTATGAAAAATTAGTTGAGAACAATTTCAGAGTGCAAGATATTAATATTTTTTTGGAACAAGCCGCAATTTCTTATTTATTTGGTCGCTTTATATTCAGACTTCCAGACATATTATTTTTTTACTATTTAATATTCAGAGAGTTCATAAAGTTAGATAAAAAATTGTAGGAAAATAAAATGAGGCTATTTTATTTCAGTAAATTAAATTGTCGCATTTGTAAAACCATAGAAAGGTGAATTTGCATCGAAATCGGTCGGACGGCTTCATTAATCAATTGTAAGTGAGCTGTCTATTTTTACAGTTTTAATAAATCTATCCGTCCGACCGGTTTTTAGACCGAACTCATATAATCTTAAAAAATAGGAGGCACAACATTTTTCCCCATGTCAGAATATCTGATATTATTCGTTGCTGTATCCAAAGGCGAAAAATACTTCAGTTCCGTAAACTGGCCAGCAATCGTTTCGTATTTTCAAATAGAGCTAAGGCATCGAAAACCGAGTTGGCCACTAAATCGGCACTCATAATTGTCTTAACCGCTGCGGTTTCTGCTTGTATAAGGGCAATGCCCAAAGCCGCTGCCTGCAACATCAGCCCATCATTGGCTCCATTTCCTATGGCACACACCTTAGCGAAGCCAAGAGATTCGACATATTGCTGCTTTTGCTCATTTTGCTTTTCCTTGCCAATAATATGAAGCCGACAATTTACATTTTTGATATTTTCGGCCACTCTGCCAAAGGTATCGGCTGTAATAATATGCAGTTGCAACTTTTCGGACAAGCGATTTAATACTGCTTCCAAACCCTCAAATAATTCTCCATCAAGGGCCAGCGTGCCGTTATAATCCATAACCAAATGCTTCAATTCTAAAGTTTCAAATCCGGGGATTTCTATTGTTATCATCTTTTATACAATTTTAAAATAAAGTTATAAAAATAATTGAATTTTTATTTTATTTTGTCTTGGGTTTCCTCAGAAAACGAATTGAATAATCTGTTGCTAAAAAAATGGAAAATTTGTGCTACATTAGAGACGGCAGCAAAAACGAAAAAGCAAAAGGGTATTGGCTTTGTCGGGTTGTAGGCTCCAATATAACTGATAATAACGCAGTTCCATTGTATAATACAGCTTATTCGCAAGAAGCCGATGATTTTAAAAATGCGAATGCAGAAATCATCAAAACGATTGATACAGTGAGTGTTCATACTAAAAATAGAGGTATATGGACAATTGACAGAGGCGGTGATAATGCTTTATTTTTCAAGAAATTTATTTAACAATAGCTTATTTTACATCGGTTTATGTCGTAAAAAACCTAAAATTAAAAATGATTTTTGAAAAGATATTTTTCATGTCAAAAAGATTTTTCGGAATACCTGCATTCTATAATTATGCAATGGCTGACGGAATTTACAATTACCTTTACAGCAATAAATACGGGATAGAATACATCACTAAAAAGCCGTCTGAAATACCGAAAAATCAGTTTAAATTACTTTTTGAAGATTTTTGAGGAAACTCAAGGTCTAAAGTCGATTTTTAATTCATCGATTTTTTTAGTATCTTTGTTTTATAGCATAATTATGTGTTTTGGATTACACTACTAAAATACTAATAATTAATATAATCAGAAAATAATTATGCTACTTTTTAAAGCTTTTATTGCTTGATTTTTAAGCAATAAAATTGGTGCGAAACTTTAGAACCATTATACTATAATAAGCTGAATTCAAGCTGCAAATGCAACTTTATTAGTGTTAATTAATATTTC
>CAYQXT010000038.1:0-15254 GCA_964421365.1 uncultured Bacteroidaceae bacterium | reverse complement strand
AAGACGTAGAACTAAGGACTTATTTGGTGGAATATGATGAAACGAAGTGGTGAGAGTCAATCACTAATTATAAATTGTGTTGAGATTTGAATTCTACTTAATATAAAAAGAGTTTTCCTTTTCTCACTAAAAAATAAAACTCTATTCTTGACAACTTCAACTGATTTTCATTTCTCGCTACTTTAGCCTAAATTTATGTTCCTAAATTTTAGATAATGATAGTAGATTTACGAAGTGATACCGTAACCACACCAGATAAAGGAATGCGCGAAGCAATGTTGGACGCAGAGGTTGGCGATGATGTTTACCATGAAGACCCCAGTCTTATTCGACTGGAACAAATGGCTGCTAAAATGTTTAAAAAAGAAGCAGCACTTTTTGCACCAAGTGGAACCATGACGAATCAATTAGCCATAAAAGTACATACAGTACCTGGTGATGAGGTAATCTGTCACAGATTATCTCATATCTATAACTACGAAGGCGGTGGAATAGCTTTTCATTCCGGAGCCTCAGTGCGATTGATAGAAGGCAATCGAGGAATTTTTACGGCACAGGACGTACTTAACAACCTAAATCCGGATGATCCCCACTATCCGATAAGTTCGCTAGTTTCGGTAGAGAACACCGTCAATAAGGGCGGGGGAGCTATTTTTCCCCTCAAAACACTATCAGAAATAAGTAAAATATGCAAAGCAAAAGGGCTAAAATTTCACATGGACGGAGCCCGTTTATTCAATGCTTTAACAGAAACGGGAGATTCGACTCAAGTAATGGGGTCATTATTCGATTCAATTTCTATCTGTTTATCAAAAGGATTAGGAGCTCCGGTAGGTTCTCTGCTTTTAGGCGACAAAAACTTTATACACAGAGCTCGTCATTTTCGCCGAATGTTTGGTGGCGGTATGCGGCAGGCTGGTTTTTTGGCAGCTGCTGGAATTTACGCCTTAAAAAATAATATTACCCGCTTAAAAGAAGACCACAAACATGCACGGATATTAGCACAGGCCATAAGTCAGCTCAGCTATGTAGAAGAAATTTATCCCACAAAAACAAACATTATTATTTTTAGAATAGAAGATAAAATGGGAGAAAAAGCAGTATTAGCCGCATTAGCCAAAAAAAATATCAAAGCTTCAGGGTTTGGGAAAAATCTGATACGAATGGTGACTCACAAAGACATAAGCTCTGATATGATTAATTATGTAGTTGAAAATCTATAAAAAAATGAAGTTAAAGGGAAACTCATACTATGACTTAGGGTCATAGTATGAGTTTCCCTTTAATATTTACTTAGCAAATACATCCGGTACAGAAACACCATCAATCTCATCAATCAAGTCTTCCAAACTTTTCTGAATTTGATCAAAATAAGGCTGAGCCGATTCCGAAGAACCATCAGCATAAGTAATAATCACATCCACATCCTTATATTCCGAATTATCCTCTTTGGCTTTTAGAGTCAGATCTCCAATTTTGTTTTCTTCGGGATAGGTATAAATAGTAGCACTGGAATTTGCATTCACAGCATCAATAATTGTATTCTGGTCTTCGCTATCCCCAATAGCCTTTTCGATAGCTGCAATATCAGCTTTAGCCGCAACTTTCAAATTAGCCACCTGCACCGTTCCTTCTGCAGTTTTTAAACCTTCATACTGGTCGTCCGTAAAAATGAGAGTTGCAGCCGATGAAAAAGCAACACTTTCGCCTTTGGCAATAGAAGCAGAATAAGTAATGGTATAATTATCTCCCAAATCAAAATTAAGCTTGGCTGTAAATGGATCTACAAACAAAGAGCCGACAATATGATTTACCATATCACCATTGTCTGCATAGGTAATTTCAACATTAAGTTCCATACTCTTAGCCCCGTCAATAAACAAATCGGCAGAAATTTCAGTAGGTTGATAGTAAGTTCCCCAACTGTCGGTAAAAGTCTGCTCAGTATATTTATGCAAGGTAAAAACGGCATTATTGGTAGTTGATGCTTTTGTAGCCGGGAATTTTACAACAATTTCGTTAGCCGGATTTCCGGCCTCATAAACCCAGTCGTTGCTATCCCTATTCCAGTTATAAGTACCTGCATAATCGGCCATATTAAAAGCTCCGCCATCATCCCAAACAGCTCTTTTAGCCTTGCGGTGAATAGTATGCTTCAATGTTGTACTAAACTTCTTGAATTGGCGAGGTAAAACAGCAACTTGCTTTTTGGCTTTTTTAAAAGAAGAACCTAGTTCCGAAGCACTTTGTGCTGCAGATAAAGTCTGGCTTCCTTTAGCATCCTCAACATAAGTTAGAATTATGTCTGATGCTTGGTTCAGGGCTTCGCGCGCTTTTTCGGGAGTAAATTCTGTTTTTTTATCTTTGTTACAAGAAAAAAAAATCATGCCTACCACGGCTAAAACAAATAGATACTTCAAATTTTTCATAAAAACTAAATTTTGGTTTATATTTATTGAGACGAATTATAAGACAAATTCGTCGCATGAAAAATATATTTATATTTTTTTTAACATCTACATTTCATTAAATAGGTAATGGTAAATTATGAATTATTCACTAAGCCTCAATGTTTTATATTTTCTATTTAAGTAAAGCATTTTCACACAAGCAATTAAACATCTGGCAATTAAGTAAAAATAGTGGTCTATATCTTTTATGTCTTTCAATACCTAACATTTTCATCTCACTATCATAAAATTGGAAAGGACTAATGACTTTTTATCATTTTACTATTATCAATAGTCCATTAAACTTTGCCAAGTTTAAATCTGCAAATAAATAATAACCGGATAATTAGCAATGTATCATTTTGACAATAACTCTGGCAAAGTTATCATTTTTAGCCATTTACAAAAACATAACAGACTATTGTATTATATAACATTTTTAGATTTTCTATCGTCTTATTTAAAATAAACGATTGCAAGTCTTTTTCTAATTAAAATTTAATTTATACCGTACCGGTATCGTGTTTTTATGCATATTTATGTAATACTTTAATTGAAGATGAAATAACAAAATCTTTTCCGCTATTTTGATAACGATTGAGTATAAAACAGTAAATATTAAGCAATAAAACAAAAAATTATCCTACCGATTATTATGTTATTATCTATCATAATACCTTCTTTGGGGCAAAAAAACAAAACAATAAATAATCAAGGACACGAAAAAACAAAAGAAAAAAGCAGCTTTATTTTTTTCATCTACAAAATCAAATCATTTTGCAGAAACAATTATCTCGAAACAGAAAGTTTCAATTAAAAACAACTGAAAACCCATTATTAAAATTCGATAGTGTAATTACGCAAAACAATGATTATAAGACAAATATTTGGGGCGTATCAACAAAAAACGAATTTCATTACTCTGTAAAGGATTTTAAAAAAATAAATTTAAGAATCTATCCAAACCCTGTTTCCACTTTTATTTATCTCGATTATAGAGGCAATGGCCAAGAAGCCTATTTTGAAATATATAATCTACGAAGACAAAAGCTGATATCAGAAAAGGTTTTGAATAAGAAAACAATTAATGTACAAGGATTAAATCCCGGTTTATATCTCTATAATTTTTACATAGACGGGAAAAGCCAAAGCGGACAACTAATAAGAAGCTCTTTTAAATAAAGGTTTCATTTTCTAGAACCTTCCTTCGTCTTTTAGACAAAGAAGTATCTTACAATTTTCAACTACCCAATTTCCAAACATTTTTTTTATAAAAAAATTATATATAAAAAACGGTATACAAAGCGAATAAGAATTGAATAGTATTTTTAATCCTCAAATGATTTTGAAATATCAAAAAATGTATATACATTTATTAACTCATAATTAACAAAACTTTTAAAATAATGAAAAGATTAACTTTAAGTATTTTAGGTTTACTTGTAGCTTCAAGTTTTGCCTTTGCAGGGGGGATGGTTCATAATACCAACCAGAGTGCAGCATGGATTCGCATGCTAGTACGAGATGCTTCAACGGGTGTAGATGCCGTATTTTATAATCCAGCCGGATTAACGGCCTTAGAAGATGGCATCCATTTTCAGGTAAATTCGCAAACAGCCGGTCAGCAGCGGATCGTTACCAGCGATATCTCCACACTAAACAACAAAGAATTTACGGGTAATACATTTGTACCTGTTTTACCATCCGTATTTGCCGTTTACAAAACAGGAAATTTTGCCATTTCAGGTGGTTTCTTTGTAGTAGGTGGTGGCGGAAGTGCCGATTTTAAATCCGGCTTACCGAGCTTTGAGAGCCAAGTTTCAGGGATTCCGAGTGCATTAAATACCAGTGGAATACCTACTACAAAATACAATGCAGACATTGCCTTTACAGGTAGTTCTGCCTATTTTGCTTATCAAGGTAACGTATCCTATAAAATTAATGATATGATTTCCGTTGCCATAGGCGGACGCTATGTTTCAGCAAAAAATTCTTATGTAGGACATATAAAAGACATTATGATTAATCCTACTTATCCTACTATTGGTTATAATGGTGATATGGTTTCAGCTCCCAAATTTTTCAGCGATTTAGCTGCCGCCGCAACAGCTGGAGCAGCACAAGCAAGTGGAGCTGCCTCAAGTGCTAATGGAGCTTATACAGGAATGCAACCACTCATTGATGGTGGTGCAGGAGTATATACTTTTGACCAAGCAGTAGGTGCTGGTCTTATCGACCAAGCAACAGCCAACCAATTAATAGGTGGAATTGTAGCACTCGGAGGGACTGCTAATGGTTCAACAAAAATTAGTGATGCTTATAATACATACAAAGGTTTTGAAACACAGTACACAACTATGGCTGACGGCTTAACAAAATCTGCAACAACAGCCACCCAAAATGCAGCTGCCACAGGAAACAAAGAAGTAGATGTAACTCAAAGTGGGCATGCTTTTACACCTATTTTTGGAGTTAATTTAACTTTATTAGATGGAAAATTAGATGTAGCCATGAAATATGAATTAGCCACTAAAATGACGGTTAAAAATACCACTAAAAAAGATGATACCGGAATGTTTCCCGATGGAGAAGAAACCAATGCAGACCTCCCTTCGTTTTTTAGTATTGGAGTCAACTACAAAGTAGCCGATAATTTTAGTGTACAATTAGGGGCTCATTACTACGGCGACCGGGGAGTTAGTTATGGCAAAACTTATGAAGGTGTAAAAAATGTTTCCAATGACAAAGTAATTGCCGGCAACTCGTATGAATTAGCCCTTGGCTTAGAATATGGCTTAAGCGATGCAATCACTGTTTCCGGTGGTTTCCTTCATTCCGAAACCCTACCCTACTCTTACTATCAGTCTGATTTAAGTTATAGTTTGGTATCTAATACTATTGGATTTGGTGGTAATTACAAGATTAACGATTCCTTCTCGGTTGATCTGGGTTTTCTAAATACCTTCTATCTACCCAGAACAGTTGCAAATGCAGGGGTAAGTACTATATATGACAAAAAGGCATGGGTTGGTTCTATTGGATTAACCTATAGCTTAGGAAAATAAGAATTTTAATAAGTTGAATTTTTATTAATTTATTCAACTAGAAATTCTAAACTCAAAATCCGATGCAGTAAATCAATGCATCGGATTTTCAATTTAATAATATAGTTATAACAAAAACTTATTTAACATAACAAAATGAAATTTAAGACGCTATTTTTAATTTTACTAATAAATATATCGTTTAAAGCGATAGGACAAGTAGTAATTATACAACCCAATTTTGGATTCAAATCTCACCCTACTTTAAATATAGATAAAATAACTATATCTAATAATGAGACACTTATATATCTCACAGTAGAAAATAAAAGTTCTGAAGGTGATTGGTTTTGTGTAGGGAAAAGTGTAGAACTTAGAAGTTTTCCTAATTCCAAAAAAATGAAAGCGAAAGAAGTAAAAGGAATAGCCCGTTGTCCAGAGACTTACAAATTCAGTCAAGTAGGTGAAAAGGTGCAATTTAGGCTAAAATTCGATGCGCTGTCCACCAATACGAAATATATAAATATTCAGGAAAAGTGTACAAAAGCCTGCTTTAGTTTTCAAGGCGTGATATTAGACCAAGCTCTAAACGCCAAAATAGATTCGGCTTATTCTGCTTATGCTAAAGGGCTGGATTATGTAGCCCTCGATTTATTCAAAGAGGCAGTAGGTCTAAGTCCTGATTATCCTTATCCCCTGCTCTATCAGGACATCATAAAAATCTATCAGGAATTAGGCAATAAAGAAGAAGCTGAAAAATGGAAAGGAAAAATTAAACACTGAGATACAGTCTTAACCCTGATTAATCGGATTAGAAGATTGGCCTAATTATTTGTATAATCAAGTTATACCCAATCGCTTCTAAAACTTGTAAATGCTTTCTGATAACTTACTGATGTTCTGAAATAACAAAAGTAAGCATACAAAATGCGATACCGGCACGGTATAATCCTATAATCAAAAAAATCAAAGTCAAGACAAAAATGGAAAGTAAAATGAATTAAGATTTAACAAAGCAATAAAAATTCAAGCTATTTAGAAATCCAGTTTCGGGTTCTGTCAACGGCTTTCAACCAGCCTTTATAGCATTCAAGACGTTCCGATTTTTTCATTTTCGGATTGAATTCTCTATCAATCTTACGTTTATAGATCAAGTCCTGCTTTGTCCAGAATCCAGTAGCCAAGCCGGCGAGATAGGCAGCTCCGGTTGCAGTAGTTTCCACTTTTTCAGGACGCAATACAATTGTATCCAAAATATCTGCCTGAAATTGCATTAAATAATTATTGGCACAGGCTCCTCCATCCACATTCAGAGATTGTAATTTTATTCCGGTATCCTTCTGCATAGCCTCTATTAAGTCACGGGTTTGGTAGGCCAAAGATTCCAAAGTGGCACGAATAATGTGCTTTTCGGTAATGCCTTGCGTTAGCCCAAATATGCCACCGCGAGCATACATATCCCAATAGGGAGCCCCAAGGCCGGAAAAAGCCGGAACGACATAAACACCTTCGCTGTCAGCAATATACAAGGCCGCTTTTTCAGTTTCAGCAGCCGATTTAATGATATGTAGCCCATCTCGCAACCATTTAATAGCAGCACCGGCAATAAAAACACTTCCTTCCTGAGCATATTCCAATTTTCCATCTACCTTCCACGCAATAGTAGAAATCAAACCCGATTTAGAAAATTTACGCTCCGTTCCGGTATTCATTAGCAAAAAACAACCGGTACCATAGGTGTTTTTGGCCATTCCGGGGTCGAAACAAGTTTGTCCAAACAAGGCAGCTTGCTGGTCGCCTGCCATTCCGGCAATAGGAATTTCTACACCAAACAAGGCTTTATCTGTATAACCAAAAATACTGGAAGATTCTTTAACTTCGGGAAGAATGTCGGTATGAACACTAAAGATATTTAATAAATCCTCGTGCCAACGCTGGTCGTTAATATCAAAAAGTAAGGTACGAGAGGCATTAGAATAATCAGTGGCATGAACCTTCCCTACGGTTAAATTCCACAGAAGCCATGTATCAACCGTACCAAAAAGCAGATTTCCTTTATCCATAGCCTGTTTTGCAGCCTGAACATTTTGAAGAATCCACCTAATTTTAGTAGCCGAAAAATAAGAATCTACCAACAAGCCTGTCATTTCTTTTACACTTTTCTCCAAACCTTCCGTCTTTAGTAACTCACAAAAGTCAGCAGTCCGCTTATCCTGCCAAACAATGGCATTATAAACCGGCTTTCCGGTGGTTTTATCCCACAAAATAGTGGTTTCGCGCTGATTAGTTATCCCAATTGCCTCAATTTCATTGGTTTTAACACCTGCTTTTAAGATTACCTCATTGGCCACCTCCATTTGCGATTGCCATATTTCCATTGGATTATGTTCCACCCAGCCAGCCTGTGGGTAATATTGTGGAAATTCTTTCTGACTAAGAGCCACGATATTCTGATTTCTATCGAAAAGTAGGGCACGCGAACTGCTTGTGCCTTGATCTAATGCTAAGATAAATTTTTTCATCGCTTATATTTTAAAATTAAGCCTATTTCTATAATTGTAAATTCCATCAACAATTACATTAACCTAATTAGTGTATGCTTCTTATTTTAACGCCCTAAAATACAAAAATAGTAATAAAAAAGAGGAGAATTTATAATTTTCGCTTATTTTGGAAAAATTTTTGTAAAAGCATGCTACTTTCTTCTTCAAAAATACCGTATTCGACAGTCGTTTTAGGATGCAGAACAGTAGAATTAAGGAGTTTATATCCTCTTTTGGCATCATGGACAGCAAATACAATACGACTAATTTGTGTCCAGTAAGCTGCACCTGCACACATCACACAAGGCTCGAGACTCACATACAAAATACAATCTTTCAAATATTTACCGCCAATAAAACCGGCAGCCATAGTAAAAGCCTGCATTTCGGCATGAGCAGTAACATCATTTAGCGTTTGGGTGAGATTATGAGCACGTGCAATGATTTTATTCCTTGCCACAATTACTGCTCCTACCGGCACTTCACCTTTATCAAATGCTCTTTGAGCCTCAATAAGGGCTTGGCGCATAAATTGTTCATCTTGCTTTCTCTGATTCATTGTTAATATCTAATGAGCAACTAAGCTATCAGTAAAAAAATAAAAACTATTTCTGCACAAAGACTCGTACAACCCATTCTGTCAAAATCAAATAAAGGTTTATAAATAAGCTCAATAAATCTTATATTCTATATCTGGATGTTTGTCTAAAAATTCGACAAAATCTTTGTTTACATCAATTTTGTACGAACGGGAAAACATGCGTATCCAAATTTTTGATACTGGCTCAAAAACCACGAATTTCAAAGGTTTAGAACCTTTAAACTCCTGAGCTTTAAGCTCTATCTCCGAAATTAATTCATTAGAAAGTTTATCTAATTGGATTTTTAAATCTACACTCCTGATCATCTTATCTTTAGCTTCGTGTAATAACGTCATTTTTTGAGGTTTAAATTCGGGATCACCATCTGGCCGGCCAAAACGAGGTTGAATTTTACCCTCAAGCAGAATTGAATAGCCCTCAGTAAAATATTCTTTAAAAGCAAGGTAATCCTTAGAAAAAAGAGTAATTGAGAGGGTATCCGAATAATCTTCTATAGTCATTGTTCCATAAGGATTACCCGTTTTAGTTGTTTTTTCCACAGCCGTAGTAACAATTCCTGCAATACGCAAATCACGCCCCTTTAAAGCAGCAATATCATCAAATTCAGAGAGTTTGGAGTTACAATAGCTCTCAATTTCATATTTAAACTCATCTAAGGGATGCGAAGATAGGTAGATACCAATTAGAGCCTTTTCTTTGTTCAGGCGTTCGAGGCGAGTCCATTCTTCAACATCGGGTATAACAGGTTTGGCAAGGGTTTCTGTCCCCGAAGCACCAAATAAAGATTGCTGGGCACTATTTTTGATTTCATTTACACGATTACCATATTTAATACTCGCTTCGATAAAAGTATTATCGCCCATAGAAGTGGCAAAAAACTGACTACGATACATTTCTTCTGCCAGATTGTCTAATCCACCAGACAAAACCAAGGCCTCCAAATTTTTCTTATTTACAGTATGTAAATCCACCCGTTCGATAAAATCCCAAAAGTTCTTAAATTCGCCGTTATTATCACGTTCCGCAATAATCATATCTACGGCATTACTGCCCATACCTTTTATGGCTGCCAGGCCAAAACGAATCTCTCCCCTTTTGTTTACTGTAAACAAACGATAACTCTCATTTACATCGGGACCAAGTACCGGGATTCCCAGTCGCTTGCACTCGTCCATGAATATTGTAATTTTCTTTATATCAGATAGATTCCGACTCAATACAGCCGCCATAAATTCTGCCGGATAATGAGCTTTCAAATAGCCTGTTTGATAAGCAACATAGGAATAACAGGTAGAATGTGATTTATTAAAAGCATATTTGGCAAAAGCTTCCCAGTCGTTCCACACTTTGATTACTTTATCCTTAGGCAATCCATTTTTCTCGCAGCCCTCCATAAATAAAGCCTTGAGCTCGTTCATCATGGCAATAAGTTTTTTTCCCATGGCCTTACGCAAAGAGTCTGCCTGCCCCCGTGTAAAGCCGGCCATTTTCCGCGATAAAAGCATTACCTGTTCCTGATAAACAGTTATACCATAGGTGTCAGCAAGATATTCCTCCATTATAGGAATATCATAAATAATAGGTTCCTTGCCATGTTTCCGCTTAATAAAAGAAGGGATATATTCCATCGGACCCGGCCGATAAAGCGCATTCATAGCGATAAGGTCTTCAAAACGGTTGGGTTTGAGGTTTCGAAGGTGTTTTTTCATGCCATCAGACTCAAACTGAAACACTCCAGTAGTTTCACCATTGGCAAAAAGTTTATACGTTACTTCATCCGTCATGCTCACATTTCCGATATCTACCTCAATTCCTCTGGAAAGGTTGATATTATCCAATGCATCTTTGATAATAGACAGCGTCTTGAGACCTAGAAAGTCCATTTTCAACATCCCCACATCTTCAATATGCTTGCCATCGTATTGAGTAACCTGTAAATCAGACTCTTTAGAAAAGGTTATCGGAATATGCTCGGTTAAATCATCGCGTCCAATAATAATTCCGCAGGCATGAATACCCGTTTGACGAATAGATCCTTCAAGAGTTACCGCAAGCTTCAAAATTTGCTGAACTAAAGGATTTCCTTTTTCCATTTCTTCACGCAGTTCAGGAACTTCTTTAAAAGCCTTTTCAAAATTAGTCCCCGGTTTTTCAGGTATCAATTTAGCCAATCTATCAGCTTCCGGGAGCGGTAGTTTAAGCACACGTGCCACATCCCGAATAGCCATCTTAGGAGCCATTTTACCAAAAGTGATGATGTTGGCCACCCTTTCGTGCCCGTATTTTTCAACCACCCATCTGAGGACACGTTCCCGTCCGTCTTCATCAAAATCAATATCAATATCAGGCATAGAAATACGATCGGGATTAAGAAAACGCTCAAACAGTAAATCGTACTCTATTGGATCTACCTGGGTAATATCTAGCGAATAAGCAACAGCAGAACCAGCAGCAGAACCCCGGCCGGGTCCTACAGAAACACCCATTTCGCGAGCTGCTCGGATAAAGTCCCAAACTATAAGAAAATAACCAGGGAAACCCATTTTTTTAATTGTTTCTAGCTCGAAATCAATACGTTCTGTAACCTCTTCGTTATTTAGGTCAAATTTTTGTTTCGCTCCTTCGTATGTTAAATGTCGCAAATAATCATCTGCATTATCAAATCCTTCAGGAAGGGGGAAATCTGGCATGATAGCCGGAATATCCAAATCATAAGCTTCTACTTTATCTGCAATTTCTTTGGTATTAGCTATCGCCTCAGGGAAATCAGAAAATAAAGTCTGCATTTCAGCGGGCGATTTAAAGTATTCCTGTCCGGTATAACGCAACCTATCAGGATCATCAATATCTTTACCCGTGCTGAGGCACACTAGAATGTCGTGCGCTTCAGCATCTTCTTTATTAGTAAAATGCGAGTCGTTAGTAACAATAATTTTGGTATTTGTTGTAACAGCTAATTCTTTGATTTTCTGATTAACGAGTTCTTGTTTTGCGAGTGTATCTGCATCTTTTTCAGGATTTTCTGTACGGTGACGCATGAGTTCAAGATAAAAATCATCGCCAAAAATTTCTTTATATTCACCGATAGCCTTTTCGGCAGCTTCTACACTTTCGTGACGAATCAGGCGGGGAATTTCGCCACCTAAACAGGCAGAAGAGGCAATTACTCCTTCATGATATTTTCGTAATAAATCTTTATCAACACGGGCTTTATAATAAAATCCTTCTGTCCACGCAGTAGAAATTATTTTCATCAAATTATGATAGCCAATTTTATTTTTAGCCAAAAGAATTAAATGGTCTCCGCTCCTATCCTCTTTGGTCTTCTTATCCTTCATACTACGTCGTGCCACATAAGTTTCACACCCCAGAATAGGTTTTAATCCTGCTTTTTTTGCGGTTTTATGAAAGAGTTTTACGCCAAACATATGCCCATGGTCAGTGATGGCCACAGCCGGCATATTATATTCTTTTGCTTTATTTACTAAATCGCTTATTTTAGAAGCTCCATCCAAGAGCGAATATTGCGTATGTACATGTAGATGAACAAATTCAGCCATAATTACAGGGGTTTTACAGCTACAAAGATAAAGAAAAGCGTTGGGAAATATTGTTCATAATTTTTTTTATGCTGATAAAAGAAAAACAACAAACAGTTATGTATCAAGTTCTTAAATAAGTTTGGTAAAAAAAATTATCAACAAAAGGAAAAGAACAACGATTTGAAATTCAAGTACAATCAAAAGTCAAATATACAATACTCAGGTTTACATTTTGAGGTGCAAGCACGCTCAAATATCTGATGAAAACCTGAGTAATTAACATTAACCATTAATAATTCACCATTATCATTATAACCCCAGAATATTCTGGTCGTTGGTGTCGGCCTGAAAAGCACGAACTTCGATAGGCAAATCGGTATATTCTTTCATAAATTTCTTAAACTTAGTTAATTTAAACTCTTTAGCAAAGAATTTAACTTCTACAGCTTTACCTTTTAGCTCAGCATCAGCCATTACAAAATCCACTTCATTTCCATCTGCCGTTCTCCAATACTTAATCCTATTTTCGGGATAAAGCATTCTCAATCGGGTATATACGTAATTTTCGATTAGAGGATCTTTATCCATTCGATCGGTAACAGGTAAAAAAGTCTTAATCATCATATTACGTAAACCAAGATCATTATAATACAATTTTGGCATTTTTTTGAGTTCTTTCTTCACCTTAGCATAAAATGGCTGAACTAAAGCTACATGGAAGTTTTTTTCCAAAATATCTAAATAATTTTCTACTGCGGTAATAGATAACTGAAGCGAAACCGATAACTCACTCATATTCACCAATTCGCCTGTTTTATAAGCCAATAGATTGAATAATTTGAAAAGCTTATCCGTATTTTGAATATGAGCCTCATAAATATCCTCTTTAACATAAGTAGAGGCAATATTTTGAAGGATTTCCACTTTTTCTTCTTCATTATCATTTAATACCACTTCGGGGAAACCTCCATAAGTTAGATATTCATGGAATGCTTTCTCTAACTTCTTACGACGATAGCTTTTATGATCTTTCTGAGTCCGAATAAAAAACCACTCTTTCACCAAATTTTGCGCATCTTTGAACACCAAAAACTCCTCCAAATCGAGTGGATAAACCGGGTAAAAATCGATTAATTCATCAAAGTCAACCTCTTCAGAATAAAACTTAGTGCTGGTTGTAGCAATAAATTTAAGCTGAGTCCCCAATTCTTTCTTAAAATACTGAATAAACTCAACCGGTTTATACAACTTATGTAGGTCATCAATTAATACAAACAAAGTTTTCTCCTCCGGCTCAGGTATATAGTTAAAAAGATTATCCTGATCTTCATTCAAACTATCCAAAATAGTACTATCAGATAATCTCAATTTATAAACCGGTAAACCCCTGCGTTCAATTTCGCTGTAGAGTTGATCCAAAATAGCAGTTTTTCCTACCTGACGAGCACCCGTAATTAGAAAATATCTATCATTACGAAGCTCTTTCTTCATTTTATCGTAGGCTTTACGTTTGATAAATTTCTGTTCCATGATTTATTTAATTTAATTTTTAATTATATTCACACAAATAATAGGCCAAAAATAGTTTCTAAAATAATTTAATCCGATAAATAAAATACAAAGCTATAAAATAAAATATTAGATACAAAGTTATCAAGTACGATTAAAGCTAAGTGAAAAAAATTACAATTGTAACTTTTCTTATCGAATTTTTTAACTTAAATATTTAAACAAAATGAATTAGAAATTCCATTCTAATTACAATTGTCACATTCAAATACATAAATTACCAATACATATAATTTGATTCATTATGGGGGGGCTGATACTAGAAACCAGAATATTCCAATTTAAAGATTAACTAAATAGTTTAATCAATAACTGATATTTTTTGTCTATAAAAGTAATTATTCAAAAAATATACCAAAAAAAATTCAGTATTCATATCGGGGGGACAAATATGATATTACACTTTCAACAGTTTAATATTTTCTAAGTCAATACAAAGATATAAAAAAAATCACAATAAATTTAACTTTGTAACAAAATTTTTCGCTATAAAGATTTTTTAAAAGTTTTTTTTAAATTTAAAGTATAGAGTAAAAGCATTGAAAATCAAGCTTAAATTCATGGCATGATATTTATTTAAGGTTTAAACCAAAGAGAAAGAGAAATTAATTTAATTAAGCATTTTGCTACAAACAAGATAAGTTTAGAACAATTAATAAAAAAAAGATAAGAATTAATTAATAAAAAGGCAACAAAAAAGCATAAAAAGGAGTATAAAGATTAGAGAAAATGTCTGAAATTATGAGAAAATACATTTATTTAGTAAGCCTTAGCATACTAAGCATTAACCCTATAATAGCCCAAACGGGTCCTGGCGGCATAGGTAATTCCGCAGGGAATAATGGTCAGCCCAAGAATATTCTTTGGCTTCGTGCTGATGATTTAAGTTTAACAGACGGCACAGCAGTTACAGCGTGGCCGGACAGCTCTGGCAATGGAAATGATTTAGGAAGTTCCGTAAACGATCCGAATGACCCGGCCTTTTATTCGGCACAAATCAACGGTTTACCTATTATCCGTTTTAATAGTACAACAGGTACAGGCACAAAATTAATTCATAACCCCTTTAATAGCTTCACAGGAAATGAAGTAACCACATTTGTTATTTATAAAACAAGTGATAGTGGAGATGGATTAGTTTCATATGCCACAAGTGGAAATAGCAATGACTATCTGCTTTACGACAATTCCAATCTAAGAGTATATACCGGAGGAAATTACAAAATAAGTTCACAAGCCTATAATACAGGAGCTTTTATTATTCTAACCGAAAAATGGCGAAACTCTGACAATACAATAAGACTATTCAAAGATGGCACCAATAACTATTCCAATACCTTAGGGAGTGGAAATGTGATTACAAATGGCGGTTCTCTTTCCATAGGTGGCGAACAAGATTTAGTAGACGGAAACTACCAAAACACACAAGCCTTCGATGGCGATATTGCAGAGATTATCATGTACGATACCTATCTGAATGATGCACAACGAACAATCATAGAAA